>JAKURY010000020.1 GCA_022452145.1 Acidimicrobiales bacterium
GTAGTCGCGGATCGCCAACTCGACGCCACGCTGGTTCGGAATACCCAGGAACGCCACATCACCGGAAATGGCGTTCAACGAACGGATCTGGATCTCCTCACCGGGACCAACCTCCACAGTCCCGAGAGAACCATCACCAAGATGGTCCTCGACGGTGGCGACCTCCTCAGGAGCCGGAGCAGCCGTAGTAGCCGCAGGAGCAGCAGTCGTAGCCGCAGGAGCCGCAGTCGTAGCCGCAGGAGCAGCAGTCGTAGCCGCAGCAGGGGCAGCCGTAGTAGCCGCAGGAGCAGCGGCACCGCCACCGTCATCGGAGCCACAGGCCCCAGCCAGCAGCGTGAACGTCGCCAGAAGCGCCGTCAACCAACGCAGTCGAGTACTCATGGAAACAGGTTCCCCCCGTGTTGAGAAGTGATTACCCGGGCATGGAGTGACGCGCGCCACCCCGCCCGAGGAATCGGACAGTAGACGGGGTTGTGGCCACTCTCCTAACCGCGCGGCCAACTAGTCATGAGTTCGTCATACTCCGCTCCAGCGTGCCACCTGCGCGATCTTCCAGGCCCTACCCGGCACAGTTCGGGGGCCTGTCCGGCCAACCGGGTCACAGGGGCCCTGCTGCCGGTCCTAGCCTCGTCGGTCGTGTCCCACCCGCTGCCAGAGGTCGACGAGCACGGCCTCGTCATACGTGCCACTCCGGCCCCCCTCCCCGAGGGTCCGTCCACGGTCGCCGCCTGCCTCGAGGCCGGTTGTCGTGACCACCCGGACCGCGACGCCCTCGTATGGGGAGACCGTGTCCTCACCTACGCCGAGCTGGACCTCCGGGTGGCCGCGGCCGCCGGTGGCCTCACGTCGCTCGGCATCGGACCCGGAGACCGGGTCGCATGCTCGCTGACGAACCAGCCCGCCCTCGTGGAGGCCTTCCTGGCGACACAGAGACTGGGAGCGGTGTGGCTGGGGGTCAACACCAACCTCACGCCCGACGAGGCCGGCTGGCTTCTGGCCGATGCCGACGCCGCGGTCGTGGTGGTGGGTTCCGACCGGGCAGGGATCGGAAGGGGTCGGCAGACGATCACCATGGACCCGACCGGCAACGGCAACGATGACTGGGCTGAACTGGTGGACGCCGGCAGGCCGGCTCCGACGGTCCAAGTGGACCCTCACGCCCCGGCAGCCATTGCCTACACGTCCGGCACGACCGGCCGTCCCAAGGGGGCCGTCCACTCCCAGCACAACCTGTTGTGGCCGGGCATCTCCAGCCGCCGCTCCTATCCGGCAGTCGACGGGGAGCGCCACGGCACGGCCCTGGCCCTCACCATCCTCAACATCCTGGCCCTCGGACCGCTCTGGGCCTACCTCCGGGGCACCACCGCCGTGCTGGTCCACCGGACCGACGCCGTCGGCCTCGCCGCCGCTGTCCGCCGACACCGGATCAACCGGATCACGCTCGTCCCGACCATGGCCCACGACCTAGTGGCCCACCCCGAGGTGGACCGCGAGGACCTGGCCACCCTCACCCAGACGATCATCGGAGCCGGCCACTCTCCGCCGGCTCTCAGGGCGGCGTGGCTCGAGAAGTTCGGCAGCCGTGCCCTGGCGGGCTACGGCCTCACGGAGGCACCGACCGGCGTGACCCGGGAGCACGTGGACCGCCCGACCCGCGACGACGGGGCCGGCTACCCCCTCGAGCCGGTCCGGGTGGTCGTCGTGGACGACGACGACCGGGAGGTCCCCCATGGTGGGACCGGCGAGGTCTGCCTCGCACCGGTGACCGAGGGGCGATGGGCGGGCACATGGACCCCGATGCTGGGCTACTGGAACAATGGAGAGGCCACAGCTGAAGCGCTCCGCGGCGGGATGCTCCACACCGGCGACCTCGGCCTGCTGGACGAGCACGGCCAACTGGTCATCCGTGGACGTCGCACCGAGATGATCCTGCGGGGTGGGGCCAACGTGTACCCGGTGGAGGTGGAGAGGGTGCTGCTCGAACATCCTGACGTCGAGGAGGCCGCGGTGCTGGGGCTGCCCGACGACCGGCTCGGAGAGGTGGTGGTCGCCTGCCTGGTCCCGTCCGGACACGCCGATCCCGACACCCTGGCCGGCGAGGTGGCGACGTTCTGTCGGGACCGCCTGGCCCGCTACAAGGTCCCGGAACAGTTGGTGGTGGTGGGCGCACTCCCCCGCAACGCCATGGGCAAGGTGGTGAAGGCCGAGCTGACCCCCCGGTTCGACGGGTCCTGAGCGCCCTACCGGGCCAGGGGCACGACGCCCCCGTCGGCCACCGACACCCCCACCCGGTCGCCGACGATCTGCGACCCGTCCGACCAGGCCCGTATCCGTAGGCCGGCCACGTCGAGGTCCACCACGGCCCGACCGCCCCGGATCGATGTGCCCAGGACCTCGGCCACCGGGTCGCCGTCCACCGGTACTACGTGGACCGTCAGGCGGTCACTTCGGACCAGCACGGTGCCCGGGCCGTCGCCGAGCCGACCCAGGGGGCAGGAGCCGGACCCGTCCAGCACGACCAGGTTTTCGTGGCCCAGGCACTCGGCGGCGTGCACCGATCCCGGATCGGCCCACACCTCGGCGGGCGCACCGATCCGGTCGATTCGGCCGTCACCCAGCACGGCTATCCGGTCGGCCAGGGCGAAGGCCTCGTCGTGGTCGTGGGTGACGTGGACCACCGCCTGGCCGAGCCGGCGTAGCAGCACCCCGAGGTCCGCCGTGAGCCGCTCCCTCAGGACGCGGTCCAGGGAGCCGAACGGTTCGTCCAGCATCAGCAGGCGGGGCCCGGCAGCCACCGACCGGGCCAGGGCCACCCGCTGGGCCTCACCTCCCGAGAGGGTGTCGACCCGGCGCCGACCGAACCCCGCCAGCCCGACCATCTCGAGCGCCCTGGCCACCCGCTGCACCCTCTGGTCGGCTGGCATCCCGGCAACCCGCAGCCCGAACTCCACGTTGCCCGACACGTCGCGGTGCGGGAACAGGGCGTGGTCCTGGAACATCAGCCCGAAGCCACGCTCATGGGTCGCCACGTCGGTCAGGTCGTGGCCGCGCCACAGGATCCGCCCGGCCGACGGACGCTCCAGGCCGGCAATGGCACGCAGCAGGGTGCTCTTGCCGCAACCCGACGGCCCCAGGAGCACCAGCACCTCGCCCTCGGCCACCTCGAGGTCCACGCCGTCGAGCACAGGCACGCCGTCAAAGGCCACCGACAGGCCGTCGACGCGCAGGGTCACAGGTCCCCGCGGACGGCGCCACGCCGCCCCCAGCCCTCGATGGCCAGCACCGAGGCCGCGGTCAGCACCATGAGCACCACGGCGAGCGCCATGGCCTGTCCCCTCAGCGCCTCCCCGGGTGTGCCCAGCAGCCGGAACAGGGCCAGCGGGGCGGTCAGCCGGTCGGGATGCCGGGGCAGGAAGGATGTTGCCCCGAACTCCCCCAGGGAGACGGCGAACGAGAAGGCGCCGCCCACGGCCAGCGCCCGGGCGGCGATCGGAAGGTCCACGTCGCGCCGCACCCGTGCCGGCGACGCACCCAGCACCGCTGCGGCCTCCCGGAGGCGATGGTCGATGCTCCGCAGCGTGGGGACCACGGTCCGCATCACGAACGGCACGCCGATCAGCGCATGGGCCACCGGCACCAGCCAGCGCGACGACCGCAGGTCCAGCGGCGGCTCGTCGAGCGCGATGAGCATGCCGAATCCGACCGTCACCGCCGACGCCCCCAGGGGAAGCATCAACCCGAGGTCGAAGAGCCGGGACGTCGTACGGCGGCCGTGGACCACGACGACCGACGCCAACCCGCCTACCAGCACGGCGAGGCCGGTCGCCACCACGGCGAAGAGCAGCGAGTTGCGGAGCGCCCCGAGGGCCGAGATCGGCAGCAGGTCCACCCGGTCGGCCAGCGCGGCGTAGTTGCGCATCGACCATGCAGCGTCCGCCCCCCGACCCGACGCCAGCGAACGCTCCACCAGCACGGCGATCGGCAAGCCGAGCACCAGGGCCAGGAGCCCGAGGTTCCCGGCTAGGAGCCGACCGCCGGCGCGCGGCAGGACGCGCCGGACCGGTCGCTGCCCGACGGCGCGACGACGCTGCATCCCGTTGGCGACCACCACCATCGCCGTAACAGCCACCAGCTGCACGACGGCCAGCGCGGTCGCCGAGGCCAGGTCGCCCCGGAACACGGCGTGGCGCCACACCTCGGTCTCCAACGTGGCCCGGGTCGGCCCACCCAGGATGAGGATCACCCCGAACGACGTGAAGCAGAACAGGAACACGATCGAGGCTGCGGCAGCCACCGCCGGCCAGAGGCGGGGCAGGGTCACCCACCTGAAGGCCTGCCACGGGGTGGCGCCGAGCACCCGGGCCTGTTCCTCGGGGCGGCTGTCCAACCCCTCCCAGAAGGTGCCCACGGTGCGCAGCACGATGGCCACGTTGAAGAAGACGTGGGCGGCCAGGATCGCCCCCACCGTCCGGGTCAGCCGGAGCGGGCCATCGGACAGCCCGATCCTCTCGAACAGGGCCAGGAATGCTCCCCCGACCACGACGGTGGGGAGCACGAACGGCACCGTGGCCGCCGCCCGCAGCACCGCACGCCCCCGGAATCGGCGACGGGCCAGCAGGTGGGCGCCCGGCCAGGCGACCAGGACGGCCAGGGCCGTGGAGGCCACGGCCTGCCAGAGGGTGAACCAGACCACGCCCCGGAACGACGCCCGCCCGGGAAGCCCGGCAAGCCGCTCGAGGCCACCGACGCCTATGCCCCTGACCAGGATCGACCCGACCGGATAGAGGAAGAAGACGGCCAGGAAGCCGGCCGGTATGGCGACACAGAGCACCCGGGCCGATGACCGGACCAACCTCACGTCAGGTCACCGGAGCACGATCTCGGTCCACCGTTCGGTCCACGCATTGCGGTTCGCCTCGATCTCGGCCGGCTCCAGCATGTACGGATCGTCGGCCAACCGCACGAAGTCCACGAACGCCTGTGGCAGCGCCGCCGAAGCCAGCGCCGGAAACATGAACATGTTCAGCGGTATGTCCTCCTGGAAGGTCGGTGAGAGGAGGAAGTCGACCAGCAGCTCGGCGGCCGCCCGGTGATCCGTACCGGCGAGGATGCCGGCGAACTCGACCTGGCGGAAGCAGGTTTCGGTGACCACCCCGGTGGGTGGGGTGTCCACCGGCGGGTCGGCGTAGATGACCTCGGCCGAAGGGCTGGAGGCGTAGCTCACGACAATCGGTCGACTCCCACCGCCGGATACGAACTCGCCCCAGTAGGCGTCCTCCCAGCCAGCCGTAACCACCACCCCGTTGTCGCGCAGCGCAGCCCAGTAGTCCTCCCAGCCGTCGCCGTACTCGGCGATCGTGGCCAGCAGGAAGGCGAGGCCGGGCGACGACGTCTCGGGGTTCTGCACGACCAGCTGGTCGGCGTAGGCCGGATCGGCGAGGTCGGCGAGCGTCGACGGGGCCGGGTCGTCGACGTCGAACCGGTCGATCCAGTAGTTGAGGCACACGTCGCCGAAGTCGATCGGCGTGACCCGGTTGGTCGGGTCGAGCTGCAGGGAGGTCGGCACTCCGGCCAGGGCCGGCGACTCATATGTCTCGAACAGCCCGGCATCAAGTGCCCTCTGGAGGAACGTGTTGTCCACGCCGAACATCACGTCGCCCAGCGGATCGCCGGTCGTGAGGATGGCCGCCGAGACCATCTGGCCGGTGTCACCGGCCGTCTGGAGGACGACCTCGATCCCGGTCTCGGCGGTGAACGCCTCGAGCGTGCCTTCCGACACCCAGAACGAATCATGGGTGATCAGGGTCACCGGGCCGGTCGGCGGTCCCTCCTCCACAGGCGACGGGACCGCAGTGGTCGCCATGCCTCCGGAGCTGAGCGGAACCGTGGTGGGGTCGTCGCCACCACTGCAGCCAGCAGCCGTCAGGGCCGCCACGAGGACGAGAAGGAACCGAAGGCGAAATCGAAATCGGGGTCGGAGGTTCAGCACGTGATCTCCCTTCGCCGGCATTACCCGGAGCAGGTTCTGGTCGGGTCGACAGCGCCCCCGTCGATTGCGACGGTCGCTGCCCTCTCAGCCCGGCATGAGGCCCGAGCTCCCCGGTTGGTTGTCGCCTCGAGACTACCGGTCGGCCAGTGCGACGTGGAAGGCCGGACGGGTACGGCGAATTACCGGAGGTCGAGCGGGAGGATGGCCCGGATATCAGCCGACGACCGGCCGATGTGCAGTTCGCAGGGCCCCGGGTCGACGTGCCAACCGGGCTCATCCCGGGGGGCCACCCCCTGGCCCGAAGCCACCGGGGACCTCGCGGAACGTTCGGAGTGCCCGGGATCGCCGGGGTCCCAGTAGGCGAAGGCACGGTGGTCCAGCACGACGACGACGTCGGCAGACCCTCCCGGCTCCAGGCGTACCTTGGCGAAGCCCTGGAGTTCGCTCACCGGTCGGGACAGGCGCGTGGCCAGGGGCGCCACGTAGCACTGCACGACCTCGGAGCCCGCACGGTCCCCGTCGTTGGTTACCGGCACGGTGACGGTCACGGTGGCGCCGGCCTCCATCTCGGTGATCGTGGGGACCTCGCCCAGCGAGGGCTCCCCCCAGGAGAACTCCGTGTACCCGAGGCCGTGGCCGAACGGGAAGGCCACCGGTAGCCGGCGCGCCTGGTACCAGCGGTAGCCGGTGAACAACCCCTCGCCGTACACCACCCGACCGTTCTCGCCCGGATAGTGGAGGAATGCCGGGGTGTCCTCCAGCCGATGGGGCACCGTGGTGGGCAGGCGACCCGACGGCTCGTCGTCCCCGACCAGCACGTCGACCAGGGCGTCGGCCATCTCCTGGCCCCCGAACCAGGTCTGGAGAACGGCCGGAGCCACCTCGGCCCAGTCGCTGGTGACCACCGATCCCGCGTTGACTACCACCACGGTGTCCGGGTTCGCCGCGCACACCCGCCGGATCAGCTCCGGTTGGCCACCGGGCAGGTCCATCGACTCCCGGTCCCGACCCTCGGTCTCCCAGTCGAGGTTGGTACCCACCACGAGCACGACGGCATCCGCCTCGGTGGCTACCGCCACGGCCCGGTCCATGAGGTCGTCCGGCGACGGCGTCCGCACCCCGACCTTGGCGCCGCTCATGAACGCAGCCCCCTCTGAGGTCCACTCGACTGCCACCTCGACGGGTCGACCGGCAAGCATGGGGACCACGGCGTCCGCCTCGGCGCTCCCCATCCCGAAGAACTCCTCACCGGGCGGCATGGGTCGGGCGATCCCGTCGACCACCACGTGACCGTCCACCAGCAGTCGGGCCCGCCCGACCTGCACCAGGGTGAGAATGTGGTCACCATCGACCACCGGAGTGAACGTGGAGGTTGCCCGGAACGAGAAGGACCGCAGGTCGGACACCCCCGGGACCCGGTCGAAGTGCAGGATTCGGCCGTCCCGGAAGGCGGCGGTCCCCACCTCCGGACCCGTCCAGTCGGTGGAGTCGAAGTAGGCCACGTCGAATCCCCGCCCGCCGTCGGACCGTTCCGTGGCCCGACCGCCCAGTGGCTGCGCCGACCTTTCGGTGACGACGCCGGGCTCGTAACGGACCTCCAGGCGGTCCCCCAGGCGGTCGACCAGGGCGTCCAGGGGAGAGGTCTCGTGCTGGGCCACCAGGGCTGACGAGCCCCCACCCATGACCATCGCCGCCGCCGCGTTCGGGCCGATCACTGCCAGGCTGGCTAGCCGGTCCACGGCGAGCGGGAGGACCCGGTCGTTCTTCAGCAGGACCATGGCCTCGGCGGCGGCCCGCCTTGCCAACGTCCGATGGGTCGGCTCGTCCAGCTGCTCTTCTTCCCGCACGTGCGGCTCCTCGAAGGCACGGGTCCGCTCGGCCAGGAGCAGGAGTCGACGGACTGCCCCGTCCACCACCGACTCGGGGACCTCTCCGGCCTCGACAGCCTCCACCAGTCGCTCGCCGTACCAACGGGGCGGTCCGGGCATCTCCAGGTCCAACCCGGCAATGGCCGAGGCAGCCGTCGACCTGGCTCCGAACCAGTCCGAGACCACGATGCCGTCAAAGCCCCATTCGCCCCGCAGCACCGTGTCCAGCATCCACCGGTTCTCAGCGGCGTAGGTCCCGTTGACCCGGTTGTACGAGGCCATCACCCCCCAGGCGCCGCCCTCGGTGACCGCCATCTGGAACGGACGCATCGAGACCTCCCGCAGGGTCCGCTCGTCCACCTCCGACGAGATGGTCGTCCTCTCGAACTCGGAGTCGTTGGCCACGAAGTGCTTGACCGTCGTACCGACACCACCGGCCTGCACACCGCGGATGAAGCCGACGGCGATCCGGCCGGTCAGGTACGGGTCCTCCGACATGCACTCGAAGTTCCGCCCGCCCAGTGGCGTCCGGTGCAGGTTGACCGTCGGGGCCAGCAGCACGTGACAACCCCGGGCCCGAGTCTCCGCGGCCAGCACCCCACCCAGTTCCTCGACCAGCCCCGGGTTCCAGGTGGCCCCCAGCGCCGCACCACAGGGGATGCAGACCGACGGCGTGCCCGTGCCCAGCATGCCGGTCCCGCGGGCGCCGTTCGGGCCGTCGGTCACCTTCAGCGACGGGATGCCCAGGCGGTCCACCGGCTGCACCGACCAGAGGTCACGCCCCCCCATCAGCGCCACCTTCTCCGCCAACGTCAGGTCGGCCAGCAACCCGTCGATCTTCATTGCTTTCCGCACCTTCCGCGGGGATCTCTGTGCATGGCGCCTGAGTGTTCTTCTAGCAACGCTACTGAGTGATTCCTAGAATGGCCGTCGACTATCAGTCGCCCTGTTCGAGCCACCGTTGCTCCTCACTGGTGAGATCCATCGCCGCAGCCTCGATGTTCGCCGTGGCCTCTGCACCGCTACGCGCTGCACACACAGCATGGGCGCGCAACGGCGAGGCCATCACGTAGGCAATGGCCACTTGTTCCGGACTGCAACCCCGCGAAGCAGCCAACTCTTGGGAGCGATCGCGCCGGCGTCGGTTGTCCGACGAGTCGTAGCACCGGCTCGTTTCTGCGTCAGCCTTCGACCCTGGCTGGTGGGAGGCGGTCAAGTAGCCGCCAGCCAGCGGCGACCAGGCAATCACGGTGATTCCAGTCTCGACAAGCGCTGCCCGTTCGAAGGCCCGCTCAGAACCAGTAAGGGTGGTGGCACCTGGCCACGGCTCGGCGAGTTGATCAACTAGTGAGAACTGGGGGCTGGTGGCGATCGGTGGCGAGGCATCGGCGGCACCGAGGGCTTGCCGGAGTCGGACGGTCGACCAGTTCGACACCCCCCAAGCGTCGATCGTGCCGGACGCCACCTGATGCTGTACGGCATCAACCAACTCACTGATCGGGACCGAGGGATCGTCCCGATGGAACAGCCACAGGTCGAGCCGGTCTGTCCCCATACGGTCCAGGGTGGCCGCCACGTCAGTGGCCACCGCTTCAGGGCGGACCCGGGACGCGGTCCAGTCAGGTGGCCCGGGATGGCACCCCTTCCCGATGAGGGTGACAGCCTCGCGAAGGCCCCGGTCGGCTACCCAGGCGCCTAGGCGTCCGTCGCATGTACCTCCCTCGTCGACGTAGACCAGTCCCGAGTCGAAGGCGTCGACCCCGGATTCGTAAACCTCGTCAAGGAGCCGTTGCGGTTCGGGAACCAGGGTCGCGCCGAACAGAGGCGTCGCGCCCTGGATCACCATCGACAGCGGCCGGGGCAACCCCGCCATCAGAGGGGCTCCCTGTCGCACGGGTAGACGACTCCGATTCGGGACCGGATCTCGTCCATCAGCTCAGCCATAGCAACCGACCAGGCCCAGGGGACCACCTGACTCTCAACCGCTCCAACCTCCAGGCATCGGGCCGCTTCGATGATCTGGTATTCGAACCCGTTGACCTGGTGCGGTTCGTGCGCTTCGTCGACTTTCTCGCCCCTCAGGGAGGTGAGTGCCATTCGTTCCGCACGCCAAAAGTTCGGAATCTCAATGATTCCCTTGGTGCCAGTAATTTGACCGTTGGGTACAAGATCGGCATTGATCGCCGAGCTGAGCCTGGCCGACCCACCCGCGGAGTAGTCAGCTACCACGCACAGGCGTGCGTCCACGCCGTCAGGAGACAACTCGGCCTCGGCGTCGAAGGAGACAGGTTGGGTGCCGAACGCCAGTTCGGCCAGGGTCAGCGGGTAGATCCCGACGTCGAGCAAGCTGCCCCCGGCCAACCCCGGTGCCCAGAGCCGATTGGTCGGCTCGTAGGGGGCACTGAACCCGAATCTCGCTTCGACCATTTCGATCTCGCCGAGGCGACCCTCGTCGATCCACCTCCGGAACACCCTGAAGACGGGGAGGTGCCGAGTCCACATGGCCTCCATCAGGAAGGCCCCCGATGACCGAGCAACCTCGACCATCTGTCGGACCTGCAACGCGTTGACGGCCATCGGCTTCTCGCACAACACGGGCACTCCAGCCCCTAGGAGAACTAGGGCGACGTCGCGATGGCTGCTGTGCGGGGTGGCAACGTAGACGGCGTCCACCTCGCCAACCAGGTCGGTCGGCTTGTCGCCCGCCCAGCCAATTCCGTGGTTGGTTGCGAAGACGGCAGCCCTCGAGGCCTCGCGACCGGTGACCGCCACGACCTCGTGGCCGACGCCTCGAGCCGCGTCAAGGAACTTAGAGACAATCCTTCCGTGTCCGACAATCCCCCAGCGCATCAACCCAGCATCGCACCTAGGTGAACTCCCCTTTAGCTCGCCTTTGCCCGAGGATTCGGAAGAACTCGATGGAACAACCGCCCCGACGCCGCCCGAACCCAAAAGGCTGAGAAGGCCCCACCGATTGCCTTGCCAGCGAGGATGACCGGTTTGGGAGTAACGCGCCAAACAACGCTCCACGTCCTCGCGCGGGTGCCGGTTAGGACCGGATGGTCAGAAGGGTGTCCGGATGGAAACGCTTTCAAGTTCCCGGCCGGCGCCGAATGGCCGAGCTGTTCCCGTCCCTCTAGAGAACCTCGGGAGCTATCAGGGCCGTGCCCAGCGCTCTGGCTTCGGACCCCAACTCCGCCAACGTCAGGTTGGCCAGCAGCCTGTCGATCGGCTCGCCCACCCTTGGGTCCTCGCCCACCGACGCCCGGCTGACGACCCGTGGGCGCTGTCCAACGGGCACCGAAAACCTGACGCTCCGTCAGGAATCGGATCGGCGCCACGGCTACCCTCTCGTCCATGTACGACCTCCTGATACGCGGCGGCCTGGTGGTCGACGGCACGGGTACCCCGGGAGTACCGGCCGACGTCGCCGTGGCCGACGGCCGCATCGCGGCGGTCGGTGACCTGACAGGGGCAGATGCCGCCGAGGTCGTGGATGCCACCGGCCTGGTGGTCTGCCCGGGGTTCGTGGACCCCCACACCCACTACGACGCCCAGCTGTTCTGGGACTCCTACGCCACCCCGTCCAGCCAGCACGGCGTCACGAGCGTGGTCATGGGCAACTGCGGCTTCAGCATCGCCCCCCTCGGCGACGACTCGGACGCCGCCTACCTGGCCGCCATGCTGGTCAAGGTGGAGGGCATGTCCCCGGCGGCACTGGCCGAGGGCGTGGACTGGAACTGGCGCTCCTTCGGCAGCTTCCTGGACCGCTTCGAGGGAAACCTCGGCGTGAACGTGGCCGGGATGGTCGGCCACAGCGCCATCCGCCGTACGGTCATGAAGGACGACGCCGTCAGTCGTGAGGCAACGCCCGCGGAGCTGGACCAGATGCGGCGCCTCCTGGCCGAGTCGCTGGAGGCCGGCGGGCTGGGCCTCTCGACCAGCAGGTCGTTCACCCACAGCGACGGCGACGGTATGCCCGTGCCGTCGCGGACCGCTGCCGTCGACGAGGTGGTCGCACTCTGCGAGGTGTGCGCCGACTACCCGGGCACCACCCTGGAGTGGGTGGCCGACGGATGCATGAACGGCTTCCGCGATGACGAGGTCGACCTGATGGCCCGCATGTCGCTGGCCGCGCGACGACCGGTGAACTGGAACGTCCTCACCATCGATGCGGCGCGTCCAGACGACTACCGCGAGCAGCTCGCCGCCTGTGACCGTGTTGCGGAAGCCGGTGGCAGGGCAGTGGCGTTGACCATGCCCGTCCTCGTGGGCATGAACATGCACTTCCACACGTTCTGTGCGCTCTACTCGCTCCCCGACTGGGGCGACGTGATGAACCTGGACCATGAGGAGAAGGTGGCCGCCCTGACTGATCCCGAGACCCGCCGGTTCCTGGAACAGCGGGCGGCCTCACCGGACGCTGGCGTCTTCTCCCGCCTCACCGGTTGGGGCCTGTACCGCATAGGCGACACCTTCTCCGAGACGAACGAGGGCCTCAAGGGCCGGCTGGTCGGCGACATCGCCCGGGAACGTGGCCAGCGAGACTTCTACACCCTGCTGGACATCGTCCTGGCCGACGACCTGCGAACAGTTCTGTGGCCCGGTCCGACCGACGATGACCCTGCCAGCTGGCTCATGCGCCAGGCCGCCTGGGACCACGACCACGTGATGATCGGCGGGTCCGACGCCGGCGCCCACCTGGATCGCATGGCCGGCGCCAGCTACACCACCCAGTGGCTGGCCGACTGCCTGCGCGGCCGGCGGCTGGCCACCCTGGAGGGCGCCATCGCCCACATGACCGACGTCCCGGCACGGTTCTTCGGCATGAGGGAGAGGGGCCGCATAGCAGAGGGCTGGCACGCCGACCTGGTGGTCCTGGATCCCGAGACCGTCGGAGCCGGCGAGTTCCAGATGCGCAACGACCTGCCCGGCGACAGTCCCCGGCTGTACGCGGATGCCATCGGGGTCGAGAGGGTCTACGTGAACGGCGCCTGCACGGTCGTGGACGGAACCCCGACCGGGAAGCTGCCGGGCCGTGTCCTGCGCTCCGGTGCCGACACCGAGACGACCGCAATCCCCGCCGACTCCTGACCAGTCAGCCGGTTCAGCCCTCGGGAGGCGCCGGAACGTCCACGCCGGGCGGAACCCGGGAGTAGTGGTCGTGCCGTGCGGTGAAGCGGCCACGACCGCCGGTGATGGACCGCAGGTCGATCGAGTAGCGAAGCATCTCGGCCTCCGGGGCCATGGCGCTGATCACCTGGGCCCCCCACCTGTCCACCTCCGAGCCCTGCACGGTCGCCCTACGTGACGACAGGTCACCCATGACATCACCCAGGCAGTCCGAGGGAATCGTCACCTCAACTGCGACAACCGGCTCCAGCACCACCGGGCGGGCACCTCTCAGAGCCTCCTGGAAGGCCAACCGGCCGGCCATCTTGAAGCTCATCTCCGAGGAGTCGACCGAGTGGTGCCTGCCGTCGAACACGGCTACCTTCACGTCGACCACCGGATAGCCCGAGGATCCCCCATGGGACATGGCCTCGGCGACGCCCGCCTCGACGGCCGTGATGAACTGCCGGGGAATAGCCCCACCGGTCACCTCGTCGGCGAACTCGAAGCCGGACCCAGAGGGCAGCGGCTCGATCCGGATGGAGGCGACGCCGAACTGCCCGTGTCCACCGCTCTGCTTCTTGTACTTTCCCTCGGCCGAGGACTTCGCCGTAATCGTCTCGCGATAGGCGACGCGCACGTCATCGGTGTCGACCTTGACGCCGAACTTCCGCTCCAGGCGGGCCATCACGTTCCGGAGGTGGGTCTCCCCCAGTCCACCGAGCAGCGTCTGGCGGGTCTCGGAGTTGCGGGTGACCGTCAGCACCGGGTCCTCGTCCACGAGGCGGTGCAGGGCGTTGGCCAACTTGTCCTCGTCGTTGCGGACCCGTGCCGTGACCGCCATCTCCAGCATCGGTGACGGAAATCCGATGGCCGGGGCGGTTGCCCTACCGACAGCGGAAAGGGTGTCGCCGGTCAGCGTGGCCTGCAACTTCGCCACAGCTCCGATGTCGCCGGCCGGCAACCGGTCCACGTCGACCGACTCGCCTCCCTGCAGGCTCATGACGTTGCGGAGGCGCTCGTCGTCGCCAGTACGTCCGTTGGTGAGGTGGATGTCGCGCTTCACCGTCCCAGTCAGAACACGGAAGTACGAGATGTGGCCGAGGTACGGGTCGACGGCCGTCTTGAAGACCTGGACGAGGGTGTCTGCGGTCGGATCGGGCACCACCTCGACCTCACGGCCCCCGACTACAACCGTCACCGGTGGACGGTCCAGAGGCGATGGCCCGACCTCGACGATGAAGTTGCACAACCTGTCCACGGCGATCGGGATGGTGGCCGATCCGCATACCACCGGGAACACCGTGCCGGCGGCAACGCCCCGGCCCAGCACCGTCTCCAGCTCCTCCAATGTCGGGATGTCTCCATCCAAGAACCGCTCCAGCAGGTCGTCATCTGCCACCACGATGTTCTCCACCAGGGAGTCGTGGATCTGGTGCTCCGTCTCCTCCATCTCCTCGGGGATCTCACCCAGCTCCGCGTGGCCACTGTCGTAGATCCAGGCGGTGTCGGTGAGCAGGTCGGCGATTCCGTGGAACGCTCCGGCCTCGCCGATGGGTATCTCCAACGGCGCCACGCCGGTACCGAACGCAGCCTGGAGGTCCGCCAGCACCCTCTCGAAGCTGGTGTGCTCCCTGTCCAACTTGTTCACGAAGACCATCCGGGGCAGGTTCCGGTCGGCGGCCTGTCGCCACAGGTCGATGGTGGCGTGGTCGAGGCCGGTGGATGCGTCGACCACGAAGATGGCTAGGTCGGCGACCGCCATGGCACCGACCGCCTCGCCGGCGAAGTCGAACGTTCCCGGGGTGTCGAGGAGGTTGACCTTGTGGTCGTTCCACTCCAACGTGGCCAGGGCAGTGGTCAGCGAGTGTCCGACCTCCTTCTCCTCGGGCTCGTGGTCACAGACCGTGGAGGCGTCCTCGACCCGGCCCACCCGGCTGAGGGTTCCGGCCCTGTAGAGCATCGCCTCGGCCAGGGAGGTCTTTCCCGAACCGGGCGGCCCTACCAGGACCACGTTGCGGATGCCTTCCGACACAAAGGCCTTCACAGCACACCTCCTCCGCCGACGGGCCGCGGGAGGCTCGCCGTCGGCTCCGTCCGACGTGGAGGTGCGACGGTACCCGTCGGCCGGGCGGGCCGCCAGCGACCGATCCGCTCCGCGGCCCGGATCCTCGCAGTGGACCCCTGGACCGAAGGCTCGTCTGGGCTGAATCCGGGACCGTAGATCAGACCACCGTCCTAACGGTTCCTAGACTCTCCGGCCATGGATGCCCCCGGCCGCAGGCGCCTCCGCCTTCCACGCCCCTCCGTCCGGAGGTCGGTGGAGGTTGTATCGCTGGCGGTCCCGGCGCTCTTCGTGGCCATTCCGCTGGCCCGGATGCTGGGCACGGGAGCGACTGCGATGGAAGAGGCCAACGTGCTGGTCGTGGCCGCCGGCATCCTCGACGGCCGCCTCCCTCACGCCGACGTCGAGTACCTCTACGCCCCCGGGACGGTGTGGGCGGTGGCCGGCGCCTTCTGGACACTCGGAACCTCAGTCGTGGTCGAGCGACTCGTCGGGCTGGCCTACCGGCTGGCCCTCCTCTGGGGGATCCACCGGCTCTGCCGGCACTGGGGACCGGGCACCGCTACCTGCGCCGCCCTGGCCTCGTGGGCCGTCATCGCCCCGTTCGGACTGGTGGCCTATCCGTGGATCACCGGGCTGGGCCTGCTGGTGGCCGGCACGGCCCTGGTGCTCGAGGGAGACGACGGAAGACGCGCCTCGATCGGTGCCGGGCTCTGCGGCCTGGCCGCCTTCCACCAACTGGTGCTGGTCCCGGCGGTGCTGGTGGTAGTGCTACCGGCGTTCCTCGCCGCCGCCCGACACCGTAGGGCCCGACTCGGGACCGGCCTGATGGCCGGCCTCTCGCCGTTCCTCCTCCACCTGGTGCTGGTCGGTCCACGCTCCATGGTCGAGGGCATGGTCGTAGATCCGATGTTCCGGCTGCGGGCCGGCCGCCGGCTCCCGCTGCCTCCCAATCCGTCGGACAGCGGCGACTTCTTCGCCCGCCTGGACGACCTGCTACGTGGCCCTGACGGGCTGCCCGGGTTGGACCGGCCGGCCCAGATCGCCGCCCTCTTCTGGCTGCTGCTGGCCGGCACCGCCTTGCTCGTGTTGGTCGCCCGTCGCTGGCGGGGGCCAGGCCGGGCCAGGTTCGCCACCATGGTTGCCATGGCCGTGGCCCTGGTGCCGATGGCCCTGCAGCGTCCCAGCCCGAACCACCTGAAGTTCGTGGGCACCTTCACGGTGGCGGTCGCCGTGGTCGCAATCGCCGTACCGCTCGGCCGTCGTGCCCACGCCACCACCGCGCCGCTCGGCCGTCGTGCCGGCGCCCTGGTCGCGCCTATGGCCCTGGCCCTAGTCCTGGGGGGCCTGGTCATGGTGGCGCCCCACCACATCGGACGGTTCACCTTCGAGACCTTCACCGACCGGCCGTTCGACTCCTCGACGGCCACGGTGGTCCACGACGGCCGGACCCTCCCCGTGGGCCGCGGGACCTCGGCCGCCGCGGTGGCCGACGAGATAGACACCGTCGTGTCGATGGCCGACCACCTGACGCGGCCGGGCGACCGAGTGTTCGTCGGGCCCGTGGACCTAACACGGACCAACTACGGCGACACGTTCCTCTACTTCCTGCTCCCCGACGTGGTCCCGGCCAGCCGGCACCTGGAGATGAACCCCGGCCTGGCCAATCGGCAGGGCGGCAACCTTGCCGTCGAGCTCGCCACCGCCGACCTGCTGGTGCTCACCGACCGCTTCGACGGTTGGTCCGAGCCCAACGCCTCGGTGCTGCAGGGCGACATGGCCGCGACGGCGGTCGTGGCCGGCCGGTTCTGCGACGTGGCGGGCACGACGACCTGGCGCCTGCTCACACCGTGTCCGTAACGGGGGCCGTGGCGGTGGCCACGGCGGGGGCTGTGGCGACCCGACGCTCCGGCCACCCCCGGTAGCGTCACGGGACCATGGCCGATCAGGCACGTCCCCGCTTGAACTACATCCCCGGCCTCGACGGCATCCGGGGCATCTGGGTCGTCGTCGGCCCGCTCCTGTACCACGCCGCCACCGACACCGTGTCGGGCGGCATCCTGGGCATCGACCTGTTCTTCACCCTGTCCAGCTTCCTGATCATCTCGATCGCCCTGAACGAGTTCGAGGCGACCGGCCGCATCGACCTGAAGGCCTACGCGGGGCGGCGGGCCCGACGCCTGCTCCCAGCTCTCTTCGTGTGCCTCGGCATGCTGACCATCTACCTGGTCCTGAGGGTTCCGCCGGGCGAGCTCGCCCGATGGACCGGGGCGATCTTCTCGACCCTCACCTACAGCGCCAACTGGTACGAGATCTTCTCCGACGTCTCGTACTTCGAGGACTTCCAGTTCTCGCCGCTCCGCCACGTGTGGTCGTTCTCCATCGAGGAGCAGTTCTACATTTTCGCCCCGTTGTACCTGATCACCGTGCTGGCGCTCTTCAGGAAGCGGGCCAACATGGCGCTGCTGGTCACCATGATCGCCGGTACCGCGCTCTCCACATGGTGGATGGGGCACCTGTATCCAGGGCAGGGAGACCCGTCCCGCGTCTACTACGGCACCGACACCCGGGCCCATTCCCTGTTCGCCGGCATCATCCTGGCCGTGGCCGTCCGGATGTACGGACCGGTCCGGACCCGGACAGGCCAGCTGGCCTGGGTGGGGGGGGCGTACCTCGCGACCTTCTTCTTCTCCTGGGCCATCTTCGAGATCTCGGAGCGGGACGCCTGGATGTTCGAACACGGCGGCTTCCTGCTGGTCGCCGCCATCTCGTGCCTGATGATCTACGGCGTCGCGCAGCCCGGTGAACGGGCATGGCATGCCCGCCTGCCGGCGTTCCTGTCGGCTGACGACGCGCCATGGGCCGGTCGGCTGACCTGCGGCACCCTCTATGCCGGGATCTTCACCGGTGGTTGGGCGGTGGTCAGCGTGGTCAGGGGCAACGCCCCGTTCGACCACTGGCCCTACCTCCTGGGCGTGGGCATCGGCTGGTTCTGGTACGGGGCCGCCAGGTCCGAGGTGGGGCCCCTCCACTGGTTCCTGGAATCAAGGCTCATCCGCGGCGTCGGCAAGATCAGCTACGGCCTCTACCTCTACCACTGGCCTATCTACCTGCTGGTCACCCCGACCCGTGCCGGACGGCTCGTCCCGGGCGTCGAGCTGGTCGAGGGCAACAACCTGATCTGGATGCACCTGGCCATGACGTTCATCGTGGCCGCCACCAGCTTCTACGTCGTGGAACAGCCGGTCATGCGGAGGCGCTTCCCGCTGGTCGGGCGGAGGATGACGGTTGTCAGCGGCACGGCGGCCGGCGCCACGGCGGTGGTACTGATCCTCGTCGGCCTGCTCTGGGTCAACACCCGGCCGGCCGAGAGCGGGTCGTTTACCGCCTCGGCCAGCCCCTGCACGGAACAGGGGCTACTCCCCCCGCCGTCCGACGAGCGGCTCCGGGTGCTGGTGGTCGGCGATTCGGTGGCCCTCCAGATCGGTGAGGCCCTCTGCGGCTGGGCCGTCGACAACCCCGGGCGGATGGTGGTGCTGAACGAGGCCCACCTGGGCTGCGTCGTCGGTCGCCACGGCCTCAAGCGGGTCCCCGAGGGCGACGAGGGGCCGGTCGGCGAGCTCTGTTCGGCGTGGAACGAGTCGGTCCCCACCCACGTCATGCTCCAGCCCGACGTGGTCTCATGGCCCTCGGCGGTCGAGGCCTTCCGACCTGACGTGGTGCTGGGCCACGTCACGGCCTGGGACGTCACCGACCGGTTGGTCCCGTCGCTGGGCGTGGACTGGGTCTGGGTCGGGGTGCCGGCCTACGACGGGTACATATCGTCCGAGTACCGGCTGGCCAGCCAGGTGCTGGGGTCCACAGGTGCACACGTCTACTGGCTGGAGGGGGCCCACATCCGACGGGAGATCCGCCCCCAGAACCATCCCGACCGGATCGACGGGCTGAACGACCTGGTCCGGGCGGCCACCGCCGACCTGGACCACGTGACGACCGTCGCCTACCGGGACTTCATCGGGGCCAACGGCACCGCCCGGGAGCGCCACACCCGTGACGACGGTGTCCACCTGTCCGAGGACGGGATGGCCGAGGTGTCCGATTGGCTGGTCGGCGAGGTGTTCGTCGAGTCGGCGTCCACCGGATCCGGATCGGGCTGACCTGCCGGACGGCGATCAGGAACGGCCTGCCCACCAGGTCTCGAGGCGGGCCTCGAGTTCGGCCCGTTCCAGGTCCCCCTCGTCCCGCTTGAGCGCCAGCAGGTAGGCCAGTGCCTCGCCGACATGGCGTCCCGGGCCGATCCCCAGGTGTGCCATGACAGCCGCCCCGTCCATGCCGGGCCGCTCTGCTGCCCGTCGTGTCGCCTCGGCCAGCTCGGCGATGCGGGACTCGAGGTCGTCCATGGCGGCCTGGATGCCCGCCGCCTTCACCCTGTTGCGGGTTGTGCAGTCGCACCGGATCAGGTGGTTGAGGCGCCCCAGCAACGGTCCGGCGTCACGCGCGTAGCGACGTACCGCAGCGTCCGACCAGCCGTCGGAGTAGCCCTTGAACCGCCCGGACAGCCGGACCAGACCGGCAACCTCGTCGACCACCGACTCGTCGAAGCCCATGGCGGTCAGGCGGCTCCGGGCCATCCGGGCTCCGACCACCTCGTGGTGTCGGAACGTCACGTCCCCGTGCTCGAACGACCGGGTCCGGGGCTTGGCGATGTCATGGAACAGGGCGGCCAGCCGCACGGTCAACTCGGGCTCGGTCTTTCCGACCACGGCGATGGTGTGGCTGAGCACGTCCTTGTGCCGGTGGATCGGGTCTTGCTCCATGCGGAGCAGCGGGAACTCGGGGACGAGGTGGTCCATCTCTCCGGAGTCCACCGACGCCCAGAGGCCGGGCTCGCAGTCCGGCTCGAGCAGGAGGGAGGTGAGGCGCTCGCCTGCCGCCGGGTCGACGGTTTCCGCCGGCCCGGCCGGCCCGGGCGTCGCTTCGGCGCCGGGCACCGTGGTATCCGTCATGTCGGGAAGTCTACGGACCCACCTACAGCCGGCCGCGGGCCGGGGACCCGGTTCAGGTACCGGGGCAGGCCTCGATCTCCAGGCTCAGCATGCGGGCCGCGTTGCCCCGCACGATCTTCCATACGGCGTCAGCCGGAAGGTGTCCCATCATGTCCTCGGCCACCTGCTTAGTGTGCGGCCAGGTCGTATCGGTGTGCGGGTAGTCGGTCTCGAAGGTGATGTTGTCCACCCCCACCTCGTCGAGGGACCGCAGCCCGTGGTTGTCCCGGAAGAAGCAGCCGAAGATCTGCCGGTAGTAGTAGGTGGACGGCGGCTCCGGTATGAGGTCGGACACACCGCCCCACGCACGGTGTTCCAGCCACACGTCGTCGGCCCTCTCCAGGATGTACGGGATCCAGCCGATCTGACCCTCGCTGTATGCCAGCTTCAGTTCTGGGAACCGCACCAGCACGCCGGAGAACAGGAAGTCGCTCATGGACGCGATGGCGTTGTTGAAGCTGAGGGTGGCGGCCACGGCCGGCGGGGCGTCCGGTGAGGCGGCGGGCATCTTCGATGACGACCCGATGTGCATGTTCACCGTGGTCTGCGTTTCCTGGCAGGCGGCGAAGAACGGGTCCCAGTAGCCAGTGTGGATCGACGGTAACCCGAGGTTGGGGGCGATCTCGGAGAAGCACACGGCGTGGCAGCCCCGTTCGGCATTGCGTCGGACCTCGTCGGCCGCCAGGTCCGCGTCCCACAGCGGGATGATGATCAGCGGTATGAGCGCTCCGTCGGAGTCGCCGCACCACTCCTCGACCATGAAGTCGTTGTAGGCCTTCACGCAGGCCAGGCCGAGGTCCCGGTCGGAGGCCTCGTAGAACGTCTGGCCGCAGAAGCGGGGCAGGGTCGGGAACGACAGCGAGGCCTCGACGTGGTTGGCCGTCATGTCGGCCACCCTGGCCTTCGGCTCGTAGCAGCCCGGACGCATCTCGTCGTACGTGATGGGCGCCATGGTCATCTCGTCGCGGTCGAAGCCGACGGCCGCCACGTGCCGCTTGTTGGGGTGCACGAGGTCCTCGTAGAACCAGACGTCGCACCACGGTGCGTCGGGGGCGTCCAGCTCGTACTCGTACATCTTCGCCCCGCCCACCCAGGTCATCTCACCCAGGCGGCGGCGCTCGATCCGGGGGCCCCGGTCCCTGTACCTCGCCGGCAGCCACGTCTTCCAGAGGTGGGGCGGCTCCACGATGTGGTCATCGACGCTGATGATCGGCGGGATCTCGGTGCGGTTGGCCGCCGACGGATCGGTGGGGACGGTGTCGCTGGTCATCATGTCCTGGTCCGGCTCTCCAACGGTTTCTGACGGTCCGTCAGATTCTAGGGCGCTCCTGACCGCTTCGGCCATTCCGGCCGCCGAACTACCGTCGTCCCATGGCAGACCACGACCTGGAACCATCCGACTCCGGAACCGATCGGGCCGGTCCCTTCGGCGAGGCGGCCACCTACGAGCGGGACGGGCACGTGGCCACCATCACCTACAACCGGCCCGAGGCCCTCAACGCCGTGAACCGGGACCTGCGACGGGACCTCAACGCGGCCTGGGACATGTTCATGGCCGACGAGGAGGCCTGGGTCGCCATCCTCACCGGAGCCGGGGACAGGGCGTTCTGCGCCGGCGCCGACCTGACCGACGGAGGCGGCTCGGCGGGCGACTTCCCGGGGACCTTCTGGGAGAAGCCCACCGTAAACTCGTTCGAGTCGGGCCTCGAGGTGTTCAAGCCCACCATCGCAGCAGTGAACGGCCACTGCATCGGCTACGGCCTGACGGCCGTCGTGGCCTGCGACTTCGTCCTGGCCTCCGACCGGGCCACCTTCGCCTGGCCCGAGGTCACCCTGGGCATACCCACCATCGTCGGGGCCATCCGGCTCCCCCGGCGGATCGCCTGGGCCGACGCCATGGAACTCCTCCTGACCGGCGAATCGGTCGACGCCGAGCGGGCGTCGGCGATGGGCCTGGTCTGGCGGGTCAGCCCACACGACCGGCTCATGGCCGACGCCAGGTCCCTGGCCGACCGCCTCTGCCGGGCCGCCCCGTTGGCCGTCCGGACCACCAAGGAGGTGGCGGTCCGGACCCGCTCCATGCCCTGGACCGAAGCGGTCCGATTCGGCGAGACCATGCGCCTGGTGGCCGCCTCCACCGACGACGCCAACGAGGGCCGTCAGGCCCGTACCGACCGTCGACCACCCGAATGGCAGGGTCGCTGACAATGCGGTCAGACTCGCCGGACCCGTGCCACGGCATCGATCCGGGGGGAACCCCGCGTGGCGATCGACTACACCTGAGAGACGGCAACGCATGAGGAGCGACAGCACATGAAGATTGGAATCGTCTTCGCCAACATCGGCCCGTTCGGCACCGCCCAGGGCAGCATCGACCTGGCCACGGCGGCCGAAGAGGCGGGCATCGACTCGCTCTGGACCGTCGAGCACGTCGTCTACCCGGACGACTACGGGTCCACCTACCCATACGACGACTCTGGCCGGATGATGATGGCGCCCGACACCGACCTCACCGACCCGCTGACCTGGCTGACCTGGGTCGGTGCCCACACGTCGACCATCCGCCTAGCCACCGGGATCCTCATCCTCCCCGAGCGCAACCCGGTCGTCCTGGCCAAGCAGCTGGGCACCATGGACGCCCTCACCGGCGGACGGGTGGACCTAGGCATCGGCGTCGGTTGGCTCCGCGAGGAGTTCGACGCCCTGGGGATCCCGTGGGAGCGGCGCGGCGCCCGGACCGACGAGTACGTGGCGGCGATGCGCACCCTGTGGGCCGGCGACAGCGCCTCGTTCGCCGGGGAGTTCGTTTCGTTCTCCGGCGTCTCGTCCAACCCGAAGCCGGTAGACGGCTCGGTACCCATCGTGGTCGGCGGCCACAGCGACGCTGCCGCCCGTCGGGCCGGCCGACTGGGCGACGGCTTCTGGCCGGGCAAGGGCGACCTGGACCACCTGCTGGACGTCATGCGCCGCGAGGCCGAAGCACACGACCGCGATCCGGACGCCATCGAGGTGACGTGGGCCGGAGACCTCACGGCCGGAGAGGATCCCCTGATCGCAGCAGGGTCGCTGGCGGCCAAGGGGGTCAGCCGTGTGGTGGTGCCCTCGTTCATGTTCCTGCGCAACACCGCCGAGGCCCTGGCCGAGTTCGGCGAGACGGTCGTCGCTCCCCTGGCAGATATGTAGCCCGGCCGGCCCCACTGTCGACGAGGCCTGCCCGACCCCCGGACCCAGGCTCCCGACCTACCCTGACTGCGTGCGCACGACGATCGGGATCCGATGGTGACCGGTGGCCTGCGCGACCCGCGCGACCGCCGCAGCCGGGACTTCGGCCCGGCCTTCGGCCTCGGACGTCGTTTCCCCCGGGCCCGCCGTTCCACCCCACTCAACCTGTTCGGCGGCCGCTCAACCTGGATCGCCCTCGTCGTGCTCGTCCCCATCTTCGTGGTGATCGCCCTGGGCAGCACCGGCCCTGCGGAGGACGGTGCCACGGAACAGGACCTCCTGGCGACGGTCCAGGGGTCCATGGTCCAGGCCGGGCTCCCGACCGTGAAGGTCCGGGTCGTCGACTGGATGGTCATCCTGGAGGGTCGGGTGGCGACATCCGAGTTGAAGGAGGCCGCCGAGCGCGTGGCCTTCGCCCAGGCCGATGTCATCAGCGTCCAGAACCGTCTCTACGTGCCGCCGCCGGTCGTCGACACGGTCACGACGACAACGGCGCCCGACCTGCCCGCCGCTCTGGCCGACCTCGTCCTCCAGTCCCGCCTGAGTACGGTGGCGGCTCATCCGTCGATCCAGTTCGAGAGCGGCGGCGACCGGATCACCCTCGAGTCGGTGCCCACGCTGGACCGGCTGGCTGACTTCCTCCTCTTCGAGCCGGCGATCCGAGTCCAGATCATCGGCCACACCGACAGTGACGAGAAGGTCCCCGGCGACAACCTCCTCCTCTCGGCGATACGGGCCGAGGCCGTCCGCACCCAGCTCCTGGCCCGCGGCGTCGAACCCGAGCGCCTGGTGACCCTGGGCATGGGACACACCGACCCCATCGCCGACAACATCACCAAGACCGGCAAGGCGGCCAACCGACGCATCGAGTTCCTGCTGCTCCGGGAAGGCGAGGTCGGCCTACCGGCTCCCGCCGAACCCACCGGGGACGGGTCCACGGAGGCCGATGCCGGCGATTGACCGGATCCGCCGATTGGACGGACCGACCGTCGACCCGTGACACGGGACCACCGCCCCGCTCCCGACCGGCCACCCGGTGGCGACAGGCGCTCCCGGCCTGCGACAATCCATGGCATGAGCACAGGCGGGCTGCCAGCAGCACCCGACTGGCGCGGCGTCCACCACCTCGCCATGGTGACCCCGGACATGGACGCCACGGTGCGCTTCTACGTGGGTGTGCTCGGCATGCCGCTCGTGGCCACCCTCCGGGCAGGCCCGATGCGGCACTACTTCTTCAGGCTGGGACCGGGGAACACCATCGCCTTCTTCGAGGTCTCTGGCGCCACCACGTTCTCGAAGCCGGCAGGGGCGCCATCGCCCCGGCCCATCCAGTTCGACCACGTGGCGTTCGGAGTCGACGACGAGGCGGCGCTCATTGCCCTGCAACGGCGGCTGGTCGAGGCCGGGTGCGAGGTCACACCGGTGGTCGACCACCGGATTCTCCGTTCGATCTACTTCCACGACGTCAACGGCATAGCCCTGGAGGCGTCCTGGTGGACGTCGGACTCCGACAGCCTCGGGTTCCGACCCGACGACCCCGAATTGTTCGCTGATCCGGTTCCGGTCCCGGCGGTCGCCGAACTGGCCGGAGACGGACTGGCATCGACGCCCTCCACGCGCCTCCGATGAGCGGTGGGCCGACCGACCGGTCGGCATGGCGCCGCCGGGTCACCGAGGCGGCGGTAGGCCTTTTCAGCCACGCCCCCGATCCGCTGGCCGACACCTTCTCCCATCCCGGCGACCTCGGTCTCTTCGGACCGGACTCGGTCACCTGGCAGGTGATGAGCGACTGCTCGACGTTCGTGGGCGGGGTCCGGTCCCTGCTCGTCCAGGCCGCCCATCCCGAGGTGGCCGCCGGGGTCGGCGACCACTCGTCCTACCGGGACGACCCCCTGGGTCGGCTGTCACGCACCGCCTCCTACGTGACCGCCACCTCCTACGGATCGGTCCCCGAGGTCGATGCAGCCATCGCCTTCGTGGGCCGGATGCACGGTCCGGTGGCGGGCACCTCACACCGCGGGCTGGCCTACTCGGCAGCCGACCCGGAGATGGCGGCATGGGTGCACAACGCCCTTGTGGACTCGTTCCTGGTGGCGCACCGCACCTACGGACCCGTCGCCCTCTCCGACGAGGCGGCGGACGCCTACGTGGCCGAGCAGGTTCGCCTGGGCCGGCGGATGGGCGCCGCCCCCCTCCCCGACACCGCAGGAGGCCTCGCCGACTGGCTGGCCGGGCACCCGTCGCTGGGGCTGTCGCCGGCCGGTGAGGAAGCCATCGCCTTCCTGGCCGGACCACCGCTCTCCTCGCCCGTGCAGGTCGCCTATCGGATCATCCACGATGCCGCTGTGGCCACGGTGCCGCCGCCGATCCTGGCCGCCATCGGCCTCCGGCCGCGTCGGGGAGCAATCACCCGGGGCCGCATGCTGATCCGGGGGCTCCGTGCGGCATTGGGTGCCTCGCCTGCCTGGGCGGCCGCCCTGGAACGCTGTGGGGAGGATCGACCCGACGGCGTTCGGTTCCGTAATCAGCCAGGCACCACCCGCTAGGTAGACCGGCTCTAGGTAGACCGGCTAACGCGCCCAGAGCACCAGGCCCCGCCGGCGGGACCTTCAGGCCGTCAGCACAGGTTTCGAGGGAGTGAACTCGACCGGCAGGTGCTTGATCCCGTTTACGAAGTTCATCCTCAGGCGGTCGGCCGGCCCGGTCGCCACGATGTCGGGCATCCGTTGGGCCAGTCCCTCGAACATGATCTTTAGCTCCAGCCTGGCCAGGCTCGCTCCCAGGCAGAAATGCGCACCGCCGCCACCGAAGGCCAGGTGGTGGTTGGGGCTGCGGGTCAGGTCCAGTCGGTGCGGATCCTCGTAGACGGCCTCGTCCCGATTACCCGATGCGTACCAGAGAGTGACCTTGTCGCCAGCCCGGATGAGCTGGCCCCCAAGCTCGGTGTCCTCGGTGGCCGTCCGTCGGAAGAAGTTCACCGGGCTGGTGTAGCGCAGCACCTCGTCGACAGCCACGTCGTCCATCTCCGCTCCCCCGGTCAACCGACCCCACTGGTCGGGATGGTCCATGAACCCCATGATTCCCAGGCTGATGGAGTTGCGGGTGGTCTCGTTGCCAGCCACCAGCAGGAGGGTGAAGAAGAGGTCCCGCTCGAGGTCCGTCAACTCGGTCACCGTGCCGTCGTCCAGGGTCACCTTCGCCGTGGTGAGTACGGTCCAGAGGCCGTCGTCGGGTTCTGCCCGCTTTCGGTCCGATAGGTCGTGGGCGTACATGGCCATCTCGATCACGGCCCCCTCGTAGGTGGAGCCGTGGTCGTCCTCGGCACCTTCGTCCATGTACTCGGGGTCGCTCCCCCCGATGGTGCGATTGCTCCAGTCCAGGAGCAGGTGCCGGTCCTCGTCGGGTACGCCGATGATGTCGGCGATGGCCATGAGCGGGAGCTCGGCGGCCACGTCGACCACGAAGTCGGCCGAACCCTGCTCGCAGATCCTGTCCAGAATGATGCTGGTCCGCAGCCGCATGACCTCCTCCATCCGCCTGATCATCCGTGGGGTAAAGCCGGTGTTGACCAGCTTGCGGTAGCGGGTGTGCTGGGGCGGGTCGGTCATCACCATCTGCAGGCCCGGGCCCCGACCCGGGGCGATGTCGTTGAGGGCGATGCCTCCTGCACCATTGCGTCCCGGGCCCGTCTGGTGGGAGAACAGGGTGCCCACTCGGTGGGCCTCCGAGATGTGTTCATATGAGGACACCACCCAGAAGCCATCGGGCTCCTCCTCGTTGGCCGGATGCCTCCATACCGGCGCATCCCGCCGCAGGAGGTCGAACCAGTCGTGTGGCATCCGCTCGGCGAAGACGTCCAGGTCGGTGAGGTCGATCTCGTCGATGCTGGCCATGGTCGTCCTCCGGATCGGGACATCGAACTATTGCCTTCCTCGGAAGATATCTTCCTG
Source organism: Acidimicrobiales bacterium (assembly GCA_022452145.1). NCBI lineage: Bacteria > Bacillati > Actinomycetota > Acidimicrobiia > Acidimicrobiales > Acidimicrobiales bacterium. The sequence goes on from JAKURY010000020.1 coordinate 27,252, forward strand.
GGAAGAGGTGTGCAATGTACCCTCGGCTTCGTGAACCCCCCGAACGACCAGGTCCCCGACCATCCCAGCGATGTCGACTCCGCGGTCGAACGGCTGACCGATGGTACCGACGGCGCCGAGCCGACCACCGCCGGAATCCTCGTCTGGGCCTACGTGGCCGGCCGCCAACTGGATGCCTGGCTGGCCGACGCGCTCGCCGAAACCGGCCTGTCCACGTCGGACTACGGAGCGCTGGCCGGTGTGGCCTTCACTGGCGACCGGTCCATGACCGCCGGCGACCTCGCCCGCTGGGTGGTACAGACGTCGGGGGGCACCACCAAGACCCTGCAGCGCCTGGTCGACCGGGGCCTCGTCCGTCGGGTGGCCGATCCCCATGACGGTCGACGCACGATCGTCCAGCCCACGGCAGCCGGCAGCCGGACCGCCAGGTCGGTGGCCGCTGGCCTCGTGGACCGCCTGGACCGGGACCTGGACGGCCTGGACGCAGACTCCCGTGACCGCCTCCTCGCTGCCCTGCGCGACCTCTCCGTCAAGTTGACTGGCGACGACACCGCAGGGCCCCCTCCCGCCGGATAGCCCTCGGAGGCCCGGATGACGGAAGGATCCAGATGACGGAAGCCCTCACAGACCTGGTCGGAACTGACCGCGGCACCAGCCGCTGGTTCGAGACCAGCCAGGCCGACGTGGACACACACGCGGAGACGGTCGGAGATGGCGGCTGGATCCACAATGACGTGGAGCGATCCGCCACCGGCCCCTACGGGGACACCCTCCTCCAGGGGTCCCTCATGATCTCCAACCTGGCCCGCATGGCCCGCGACCTGGAGTGGCCGACCGTGGGGATCCTGAACCGCTTCCACTACGGCTTCGACCGCGTTCGCTTTGTGCACCAGGTCCCCACCGGTAGTCGGATCAGGGGCCGGTTCGCGGTCACCGGGGCGATACCGAAGGGTGACGACGGTCTGGACACCCTGGTCACGATGTCGGCGACCATAGAGGCCGAACTCCCGAACGGCCGGATTGTGACCGCCGTGGTGGCCGAGATGCTCGCCTATTTCGTAGCCGAGAGATGAACCTGCCCCTGCCGGCCGAGCCGGTCGCCCCGGTCCTGAACCGGATCGACGCCTACCTCGACCACTGGGCGGCCATCCGCCCCGATTCCGAGTTCCTCATCGACGGGGGACCGTCCTTCACCGGACGCCGACTCACCTGGGCCCGGACCAGGGTGGAGGTGGACCGCGTGGCCGCCGCCCTGGTGGCGGCCGGCCTGGACCGTGGCGACCGGGTGGCCTACCTGTCGGATTCCCGCCTCGACTTCTTCGTCCACTTCCTGGCCGCCACCAGCATCGGCCTCATCTGGCAGGGCCTGAACCCCAAGTACACGTGGAGCGAGGTGGTCTACGTCGTGGACGACGCCCGACCACGGATGGTCTTCGACGGCCTGCCCGGCGGTTCCGACGGTCTCACCGACCGGCTGGTGGCCGAGATCGGCGGGGTCGAGCGCAGCATCACCGTCGACGCCACCGACTGGAACGGGTTCCTGGAGGCCGGTACGACGATCGACACCGATCGACTGGCAGACCGACGGGCCGAGGTCGACCCGATGGACCCCGGGTTCATCGTCTACACCTCGGGCAGCACGGGCCGACCCAAGGGTGCGCTGCTGACCCACCGGGGCGTCTGCTGGTGCGGGGTGACCGGGTCCACGGCCCGCGGTGGCGGCGAGGAGAAGATCATCTGCAACCTGCCCGTCAACCACGTCGGTTCGGTCAGCGACATCTGCTGTCGCAAGATGGTCGCCGGCGGTGCCATCGTCTTCCAGGAGCGGTTCGACCCGGCGCTGGTGCTCGCCACCATCGCCAATGAGCGGATCGGCGTGTGGGGTGGCGTGCCGACCATGTTCCAGCTCTGCACCGCCCACCCCGACTTTGACGACGCCGACCTCTCCAGCGTCCGACAGCTGGCCTGGGGCGGCGCTGCCATGCCGGCACCGGTGCTGGAGCGCCTGCTGGAAGCCACCGACGTGGACCGCTGTACCACCGGCTACGGGATGAGCGAGACGACCGGCGGGGTCTTCTGCACCCCGCCGGGCGCCGACCTGGACGTGATCCTGAATACGGTGGGGGTGCCCATCCCCGGCCACGAGTTCCGGATCATGGCCAACGACGACCGGATCGCCGAAGCGGGCGAGTCCGGCGAGGTGCAGGTGCGGGGCGACTGGATCATGGCCGGCTACTGGAACCGTCCCGAGGCGACCGCGGAGGCCATCGACGCCGAGGGCTGGCTGCACACCGGCGACCTGGTGGTCATGCGTCCCGACGGCTGCCTGTCGATCGTCGGCCGGCTGTCGGAGATGTTCAAGACCGGTGGCTACAACGCATACCCCAGGGAGATCGAGATGTGCCTGGAGGACCATCCCGCGGTGCGAATCGCCGCCGTGGTGGGGGTTCCGGACCCGGTCTTCGACGAGGTGGGCCACGCCTTCGTGGTAGCCGAGCCGGGAACCGACGCCGACGACCTCCGTGACCACTGCCGGGAACGGCTGGCCAACTACAAGGTGCCCAAGGTGGTCCACCTGCGCGACGCTCTGCCCATGCTGGCCATCGGCAAGATCGACAAGAAGGGCCTGAGGGCCGAGGCGACGGCCCTGCTGGAGGGCTGACCCGGCGGTACCCGACCACCGCGGCGAGGGGTCGGCGGACGAGCCGGGGGGTCGGCCTCAGGACCAGGCCATGGCCGGGTCGCCCCAGAGGGACTCGTCCGGCGTGATGCCCAGCCCGGGCCCGGGCGGAACCTCGATCCAGCCTCCGTCCAGGCGGATGCCGTGCTCCTCGTCGTAGTGGTGGTCAACATACGGCTCGGCGATCCAGGTGCCCTCGAAGTTGGACGGGTCCACGGTCGCCCCCACGTGGAGGCTGGCCGCAGCCACCAGGTCGCCGCCCCACGTGTCGTCCACCGTGTGGGGACGGCGGGTCGCCGCGCACACGTCCCGAACGGATCGCATGGCGCTGATGCCGCCCACCCGGCTGACCTTCATGCCGAAGCCGTCGGCCACCCCGTGGGCGATGGCGGTGACTACGGTCGCCAGGTCGATCGCCGATTCGTCCAAGTAGATCGGATGGGCGACCTTTCCGACCAGCGAGGCGTTCTCGGCATACGACAGGCAGGGCTGTTCCAGCACCATCGGGACGTCCCTACAGGCCTGTGAAACCTGGGTGGCGTCGCGGGTGGTCCAGGCCTTGTTGGCATCGGCCGCCAGGCGCACGCCCGGGCGCAGGACGGCGGCAACCGCGCGGACCGCCGCTATGTCCTCCTCGACGGATCGGCCACCGACCTTGAGCTGGATTCTGGGAAAGCCCTCGTCCTGGCGCCTAGTGGCATCCGCCGCTGAATCCTCCGGTGACGCGATCAGCACCCCGTGGTAGGACGGGACCCGCTCTCGTACGGCCCCGCCCAGCAGGTCGCAGACCCGGACCCCGTACGACTTGCCGGTGGCGTCCCAACACGCCACGTCGATCGCCGCCTTGGCATAGCGGTGCCCCATCAACGTGGCGTCCATGGCGGCGTTCACTCGCCCGATGGCAGTCGGGTCCAGGCCGATCAGGTGTGGCGCCATTTCGGCCAGGGCCGCCCGGACCCCCAGGGCGTGCTGCGGCTGGTAGGTGGATCCCAGCGGGCAGGTCTCCCCGTAGCCCACCGTGCCGTCGTCGCATTCAAGGCGGACGATGGTGGTGTCCAGGTGCCGGACCTCCTGGACGCCCATCCGGTAGGGGGCGTCCTTCACCGGCAGGTCGTGCTGGAACACGTCGATGGCGGCGATCTTCATGCTGCGCTCTCCGGTTCGCCGGCGCTGCATGCACCGTTGCGGACAGCGCGGAACGTAGCACCGGTCGGCCTCCGGACCGCCACCTCCGACCCAACCCGGACCTGACCCACGAACCGATGCCCGTGGCAAACGTCCCTCGCTATCGGGCATCTCTTTCCCTGTGGGGCGATCTGTTTCCTGCGAGTAGATGTTTCTCTTGTAAACCTGTGGCGCCTGTCACTACTCTATTGGATGGTCTCGTGGGGCTCCGGGCATGGATGCACGACGGGGGCGATCAGGGGGGCATCGCGCCCTCTGAACTGACAGAGGGGAAATTCTTCATGTTGAAGCGATTCATTGTCATCCTCGCCGCTATGGCGATGGTGGCTTCGGCCTGCGGGTCGGACGACGACGCTCCGGCTGCTGCGCCGGCTACGACGGCTGCTGCGGCTGCTGCTGCGGCTACGACGGCTGCGCCGGCTGCCACGGCGGCTCCCGCTGCTGCGGATTCGTCTGATGCGATCAAGTTGCCGATCCACAACTGGTCGTCCCAGATCGCCGGCGTTTACGCCGTTGGTGC
>JAKURY010000021.1 GCA_022452145.1 Acidimicrobiales bacterium
AGCTCGCGGTCGCCGCTGTAGCGCTCATCGGCTAGCCACTCGCGCTCAGCACCCCAGTAGATGTCCTCTTAGGGCGCCCAGATGTCCACGCGCCCGCCGCCGAAGCCGAATGTCTCGCCCCCCATTGACTCGAGCGCAACGTTGCCGGCCAGAATGAGCAGGTCGGCCCCCGAGATAGCGCGGCCATACTTCTGCTTCACAGGCCACAGCAGGCGTCGTGCCCTGTCCAGGTTGGCGTTGTCCGGCCAGCTGTTGAGGGGGGCGAAACGCTGCGCGCCGGTCCCGCCTCCACCACGGCCGTCGCCGACGCGGTAGGTGCCGGCCGCGTGCCACGTCAGCCGAATCATGAGTCCGCCGTAGTGGCCGAAGTCAGCAGGCCACCAGTCCTCCGAGTCCGTCATCACCGCGGCGATGTCGGCTTTCAACGCCTCATAGTCGAGGGAGTTGAAGGCTTTGGCATAGTCGAAGTCCTCGCCCATCGGGTTCGACTTGCGATCGTGCTGGTGCAGGATCCTCAGATCCAGCTGTTCGGGCCACCATTCTTCGGTGGCTGTGTTCCCTTTTGTGGTGTTCGCGCCGGAGAATGGGCACTCACTTGCGTCGTCTGACATGGATTCCTCCAGAGTCGGTTCGGTGGAGTCGCGGTGGTCAATCTAGATGACGGCGCTACTCAGTCCTCCAAGTAGAACTGCTCGTTCTGTCCTCGAAGCAGCGAGGCTCATTCTTCGCCGTAGCGGGGTACGTCTGATCCCATGAGATCCGTGAACAGTTCCAGCACCTCGTCGGGTTCGGCATGGCGGCCGGTCTGAGCCTTGGAGTAGATCAGGTCCCCGTCAACCGTCACGTTGAACACGCCGTTGTCTCCCGTCACGAGTAGCAGGTCGGCGATGACGTGCTGGTAGTTGGTGAGTAGGTCCGAGGCCGCGCCCACGGCGCGGGCTGAATAATCTCAGGGAACGCAGTAGGTGATCTCTACGTGGTGGTTTGCCATGCCTGAACCCTAGGCGCGGCCGGGGGGAGTGGTCCGTGCTCCGGCGACCCAGACGGCGCCGGGTCGGACGGCGAGGGTGCACGGAAGCGAGCCGAAGGGTTCTCCGTCGGCCCTGAGGCCGGGCTCGGCATCGAGGGACTCGATTCCGACGGTGGCGGCCCGGAACATCGAGACGTCGGGATGGTCGAGGTGGGCTCCCGTCCTGACCTTCGCGAAGGACCGGAGCAGGCTGAGGCGGCCCACCTCGCCGACGACGCACACGTCGAGCAGGCCGTCAGTCGGGTCGGCGTCCGGACAGATCCGCATCCCGCCACCGAAAAAGGCGGTGTTAGCTACCACCACGACGGCGGCAGCCAGGTCGACGACCTCGCCGTCCAACGTCAGGCGGTATCGGCGGGGCCGCATGCCGGGCAGCTCTGCCAACGTGGCCAGCGTGTAGCGGGACGGGCCCCGGGGGAATCGCATGGCTTCGGCTCGGACGTTGACGGCGGCCGGGAAGCCGGTGACGCAACTGGTCACCGCATGGCGGTGGCCATCCGATATCAGATCGACCGGCACCGGATCCTCCAGGGCCCGATCGATCCGGTCCTCCAGCGATCCGTCCCGCAGCCCCAGCGCCTCCGTCGCGTCGTTGCCGGTACCACCGGCCACCAGGCCCAGCACGGTGGCCGATCCAGCGGCAGCGTCGGCGGCGATCTGGACGATGCCGTCTCCTCCGAAGGCCACCAGCCTCTGGGTCCCCGTCGTGACAGCGTGCGCGGCGGCCGCCCGGGCGGCATCGGCGGACGTGGCGTCCAGGAGCAGCGGTTCGATGCCGTGGGCCCTCAGCCGATCCACCACCCGGTGGACGTCGGCGGCGGCGCGACCCGAACGGGCTGCTGGGTTGACGAGGAGTGCCACCTGCGACATGGGGGCCATCTTCGCCCATCGGTAGCCTCACCCCAAGAACCGGCCAGAGGCCGGCCCTACCAGACAGGAACCTCCATGCGTCTACGGACCGCCATCGTCCAGCCCCTGGGAGCGGCTCTCACAGCGGCTCTCGTGGTCGGCGCCTGCGGAGGGGGAGGTGGCTCTCCCATAGGGGAGGCGCCGGACGAGGGCGTGCTCCGGATCGTGGCCGACGACACCCAGGACTTCGATGCCGACACCTACCGGGTCGCTGCCGGTGAGGTCCGGGTCGAGTACGTCCAGTCCGGCTTCCAGGCCCACACGCTGGTCATCGAGGGACTGGAGGAGCAGATGCGCCTGGAGGTCGAGAACGGTGGCAGCGACGCCCACACGGTCACCCTCCAGCCGGGGCGCTACATCCTCTACTGCGACGTGGCCGGCCACCGTGAGGGGGGCATGGAGGCCCGGCTGCTGGTCGAGTAGGAACTCCCGCCCAGGGGCACTCGCCGAAAAGCCGAGAACGGCCCGCCCCGGAGGGCGGGCCGTGTCGCGTTCGCGGTCGGTCAGGCGAGGATCTCGAACAGCAGGTAAAGCACCACGGTGATTTCGAAGCCACCGATGATCGTGCTCTTGTGCTTGTCCAGGAGAACCTTGTTGACGGCATTGTCGTAGCCACCGATCTTGCCGAGGGCCGAGAGTTCCGTGACGGCCCAGATCACCAGGAAGACGATCCAGATGGTGAGCCTGGTACCCGAGTCCGGGTTGCCGAAGTTCATGCCGAAGTGGCTGGGGAACATCATGAAGAAGATCAGCGGGATCGAGAACAGCGTGTTGACCCGGCTGGCCCGAGCGGCCCGCTTGGCCGCTGCCGGCGCCTCGGGGTCTGCCATCCCGCCCTCGGACACCGCCACCGAGGAACCGATGGCGACCTGCTGGGCCGGCCAGATGACCATCCAGACGTTGGCGGCCATCGTGGTGCCGAGCACGAAGCCAAAGGCGATGCCCATGCCGGAAGCCGACCTCCAGTAGGCCCCGCTGTCCAGCACCTCCTGATGGAACAGGATCCAGATGCCGGACACCCAGGTCAGGGCGGCGGCCCAGCGGAACCACCACAGGGTGCGCCAGGTGATCTTGCGCAGGGCCTCGCCACGTGCAGCGTCGCCCATCTCGGCGAAGGCCGAGCCCTGGATGAAGTTGAAGAAGTAGAGGAGGCCGATCCAGGTGATTCCACCCAGATAATGGGCGTACCGGCCGACGGCCTGGCCGCCTCCCGTCATCCCCATCCAGTCACTGAACAATTCCACGAAGGTCTCCCTCGACTCGGGGTGGACTTACCGGTCGATCATGGCACGCGCCGCGTGTGCCGACAACGACCGGACGGTCACTGTGGACCTCGGGTCAGGCCGGGCCTCAGTCGACGGAAACGTCGGCGAATCTCTCCCTGAGCGTCTTCTTCGAGAACTTGCCGACAGAGGTCTTCGGCACCTCGGTGATGAACTCGACCCGGTCGGGCATCCACCACTTCACGACCCGTCCCTCCAGCCACGCCAGGATGTCCTCGGCCGAGAGGTCGGTGCCCTCGACGGGGACCACGCACGCCATGGCCCGCTCACCCCACCTGGTCGAAGCGATGCCGATGACGGCGGCCTCCGCCACGTCGGGATGGGCCATGATCTCGTTCTCGAGTTCCACCGAGCTGATCCACTCGCCGCCCGACTTGATGAGGTCCTTGGTGCGGTCGACAAGGCGTATGTAGCCCTCCGCGTCGGCCGTGGCCACATCGCCCGTCTTCAGCCAGCCGTCGGCCGTGAACGACTCGGCCGACCGGTCGTCGTTGTAGTACGTCCTGGCCACCCATGGTCCGCGGACCTGGAGTTCGCCCCGGGACTCCCCGTCCCACGGCTGCTCCTCGTCGGTCTCCTGGTCGGCGATCCGGAAGTCCACGCACGGGGTGACCAGCCCCACGGCCGTGCGGAGATCGGCCTTGGCATCGTCGTCGAGGTGGCCCAGGGTCGACTTGATGTTGCAGACGGCGGCCAGTGGGCTGGTCTCCGTCATGCCCCAGGCCTGGAGGAGCGGCAGGCCGGTGGTCTCCCGGTAACCCTCCGAGAGAGATCGGGGGACGGCCGAACCACCACACGGGATGGCCCGTAGGGCCGAGACGTCGCGACCCTCCAACTCGGGCAGGACACCCATCCAGATGGTGGGCACGCCTGCCGCCACGGTCACACCCTCGTTCTCGATCAGGTCGGCCAGCGACGTGGCCGACAGGTCGGCGCCCGGCATGATCAGGGTGGCCCCGGTAGCGACGCCGGCGTGGGCAAGGCCCCACGCGTTGGCATGGAACATCGGGACCACCGGCAGGATCACGTCCCGTTCGTTGATGCCGAGGGTGTCGGCCATCATCGCCCCGAAGGTGTGCAGCACCATCGAGCGGTGCGAGTAGACGACCCCCTTTGGGTTCCCGGTGGTACCGGACGTGTACATCATCGACCCGGCCCGGTTCTCCTCGACCCGGGTCCAGTCCACCGGTGATGCCACACCGAGCAGGTCCTCGTAGTCGTGTACCGCTGGCCGGATGGCGTCGGGATCGGGAGCCGGGGCACCGTCGTCCATGAGCACCACGTGCCGGACCGTCTCGAAGACGTCCATGAGCGGCCAGATCAGGCCGGCCACGGAGTGGTCCAGGAAGATCACCTCGTCCTCGGCGTGGTTCACGATGTAGGTGAGCTGCTCCGGGAACAGCCGAAGGTTGAGCGTGTGGGAGACCCTGCCGGTGCACGGCGGGGCGAAGTAGAGCTCCAGGTGGCGGGCGGTGTTCCACGAGAAGGTGGCCACGCGACCGTCCTCGCTGATGCCCAGGTCGTCTAGCACGCCGCCCAGGCGGCGGGTCCGCTCACCCCACTCGCCGTAGCTGATCCGTTCGCGACCGGACGGGGTGGCGGTCACCACCTCCTTGTCGGCGAACAGGCGGGTGGCGCGGTCGAATACGTGGATCAGGGACAACGGCGTGTCCATCATCAGGCCATCCATGGTGTGGCTGTCTCCTGTGCTCGCTGGTCGGCTCTCGCTTGTCGGTCCTGTGGGGTCGAGTCTCTATCGGGTCGAGTCGGCGTGGGCGAAGACGGCCTCGACGAGGGTCACCAGGTCCGACCTCTCGTCGTCGTCCAGGACATCCAGGTCAGCGGCGCTAGCAGCGTCGGTGGCATCCTCCACGAGCGAACGGGTGGCATCATCCTGCGGGCCGGCGGACAGGTCCTGATAGCCGTGCATGGCAGCCCACCTTTCGCCGTCGGCGGCCAGGACCATGCCCATCGGGTCGACGTCGGCGGAGCGTGATTCCACGACGTGGTGGCAGAGGCGGAGCTCACGGGCTGCCTGGGTCATCAGATAGGCCCGTCCCGCAGCGTCGGGTGGCCGTGCGGCGTCCCGCCATCCCACTGCCAGAGGGAGGTCGGACATGTCGGCGGCGTCCAGGACGCTGGCCAGGAGGTCGGCCAGGCGTTCCGCCCCGTCGAACCCGTCGAGGTACGTGCGGCCCAACTCCACGCAGACCTGTGCGTAGACGGCGCCGCCCTCGGACCGGGTCAACGCAGTGTCCTCCGCCCAACCGGCGGTGATGAAATCCCGATCAAAGAAGTAGGCGGCATCGGCAGCTTCGTCGGCCGAGACGTCACCCATGACGCCAAGCCGACCCTGGACGTAGCCTGCCATGCCGTCCGGGAGGCCCAGCTCGACGCACCTGCCGAAGGTGGACCGGTCGAGCATGAAGCGGGCCCCCAGGCTCCCGATCGGATCGGCAATGCGTCGGGCGGTGGTGAGGGAGTCCATGGTTGCTGCTCCTCCGTGAACTGCGTTCCTGCGAGGTGGCCGTTCACGGGCCGGGCCCGCGGACGGTACCAGCCGCTCTCCACCCTCCTTGAGCCGAGGCCTTCAGCCGAGCGCCGCAATCACGCCCAGGACGGTCAGGGACCCGTTCCGGGCCAGGTCGCGCCACGACAGCGGTCGGCTCGACCAGGTGCCGAAGCAGCCGCAGGAGTCCCGGTGGCCGGCCAGCAGGCGTCCGGCGATGAGGGTGGTGAACGCGACCAGCAGGGCGACTGCGCACGGGCCGCCGGTACGCGGGTCCACCAGGAGCAGGGCGGCGGTGGCCAACTCGGTCACGGGGACGGCGACGGCCACCACGTGTGGACGGGGAAGGCCGAACTCCTGCATCGACCTCCGGGTGGCTGCCGGGTTGACGAGCTTCAGGCTGGCGGCGATCAGGAAGGTTCCGGCCAGCAGGATGGCGGCCACGGTGGCCAGGGTGTCGAGCACGTCCTGTTCCTCCCTGTTCCCCGTGAAACCCCGTCAGTACCCGAGTGCCACGTCGACCGGGGCCAGCAGGTCCTCGCCGTCGCAGAACCGCCGGACGTTCTCGGCGACGAACGGTTCCAGGAGTTCGAGGCCCATCTCCGGGGTGTTGCCAATGTGTGGCGTGATGAGGCAGTTGGGCAGCGACCAGAGCGGGTGCCCGTCCGGCAGTGGCTCCGGGTCCGTCACGTCGAGGGCCGCACCTCCGATCCGACCAGCTCGGAGCGCTTCGACGAGAGCGTCGGTCACGACATGCCCACCACGGGCGACGTTGACGAGCACGGCGTGGTCGGGGAGAGCGTCGAGTTCCGGCCCGTCGATGATGCCGGACGTCTCCGCCGTGAGGGCCAGCGCCAGCACCAGCACGTCGGTCAGAGGCAGAACCTCGTGGAGCCGGGCTCCTGTAATGGTCCGGTCGGCGCCGGGAACCGGCGTGTCGGAACGACGCACGACGGTCACGTCGCATCCCCACGGTGCGAGCAGGGGAAGCAGGTGGCTGGTGATGCCACCGCCGCCCACGATCGTGATCCGGCTTCCCGCCAGGATCCGCCCCTCCGGCCCGCTCCACGAGCGCATCCGGGCGTAGCCGTGGAGGTTCTTGCCCAGCGCCAGGATCTGGGCCACCACCGTCTCGGCCACCGCCGGGGCATAGACGCCCTTGCCGCACGTCCACGTCCAGCGGTCATCCAGGTGGTGGGCGAACGGTTCGATGCCCGCGTAGGGGAGCTGTATCCACGACAGCCTGTCCGCATCACCGACGATGTCCGGAAACGGGTCCGTCCGGGCTGGGTCGGCCCAGATCAGGCCTTCGGCGTCCCGAGATTCCACCAGACGCCCGCCACCCGTCGAGACGGCGCGGCACATGGCGTCGTACATGACCGGTCGGCTGTCGGGTGCGACGGCGATGGGACGGCTCATCGGACGGTCTCCAGAGGTGGTACGGGGCCTGTGGTCGGTCGGGGTCGTAGCGGGTTCGGGCCTGAAGCCCGTTCAGGTCTGTAGCGGCAGGAGTTCGGTGGCGACGTCCTCGACCGTCGCATGCCAGTCGGACGGCTCGTCGAGGGGGAACGCCACGAATTTCGAGGCGCCGACGGAGACGAGTTCCTCCAGCCGGGAGCGCAGGCCACGGATCCCGTGTGCCACGACCTCGGCGGGGTCCAGGTCCGGCTGGCGGGCCCGTAGGCGTTGGGCGAACCGTTCGGGCAGGGCGTCGTGGACGAACGGCACCAGGGCACCGAAGTGCTCCGGGTCGATGGACCGCCCGTGGGCGGCGGCGGTCTCCGACACCAGCCGGATCCCGTCGGCGACCGCTGCGGGGGTGGTGAACGACGGAAGCCAGCCGTCGCCGAGCCTGCCGCACCGCCGGAGTTCCGACGGCGCCTGTCCGCCCAGCCAGACCTCGAACGGATCCTGGACCGGCCTGGGCAGGATCCGAACTCCGTCGAGCCTGAACCGCTCGCCGTCGTGGTCGACCACGTCCCCTGTCCACAGTCGACGGATAAGCGGTAGTGCCTCGTCGAACCAGGCGGCCCGTTCCGAGCGTTGCACGCCGAAGGCCTGCTGCTCGGCGGTGTCGGCGATGCCCAGACCGAAGGCTGGCAGGGCCCTACCGTTCGAGATCCGGTCCAGGCTGGCCAGGGCCTTGGCACACAGCACGGGGTTGCGGCCCGGCAGCACCATTACCGCCGGTCCGAACTTGAGCCGCTCGGTCCTGCCGGCGGCATACGCCATGGCCACCATCGGGTCCAGCGTGGCACTGCCGGCCCGCTCGCTCACCCACAGGGAGTCGAAGCCAAGCCGTTCGAGGTCGTCGACCAGGTGGCCGAAGGCGTCGTGGTCGTCGGGGCGCGCCGCGCCTCCGAAGCCGAAGCCGACGCGGATCCGCACGTCGGGCTGGTCAGCCCAGCGCAGCGGTTCCGGCGTATGGCGCCGGATCGCCGGTAACGGGAATCTCAGGCCGCGACCACCGGGTTATGTCAGCCAGTTCGGCAGCGGCCCCGCGCCAAGCGGCAGGATCCCAGCCCTCGGCACTTCCTATGACAGACCCGTCCTGGCGGATGGCCACGAAGGCCGGCAACGTCTCGAGGCCCAGCGAGCGGACCAGGGAGCGGTCCGGGTCGGCCAGCGTGAGGATCTGGTCGGTCAGCGGGCCCAGGAAGCGACTGGCTCCGTCGACGCCGGCACCCGTGACCAGAAACGCCACCCGCACGTCGGCCTCGCTGAAGATGCCCAGGATGCGACGGGCGGTGTCCAGAAGCCAGGAACTCTCGTGGGTGAACGGGTCCAGTACGACCGCAGCCATCGGAAAGGTGGTCAGGAACTGCGACAACGGACGGGCGTCGCCGCCCACCGGGTGCAGTTCGATAGAGAGGTCAGGTGGGTTCGCCACGGGCGGTGACGCTAGCAAGGACTCATGCGGTAGAGCCCGGGACGTCGGTCAGGGCCCCGGTCAGAGCATCGAGGGCCTCGTCGGCCAGTGACCGCATCTCATCGTCCGTACGGTCCTGGATGGGGTGCGCCACGAACACCCGGGCCACGTCCAGGCCGAGCGCCCGGGCCTGGGCCTCGGCTGCCTCGGAGAACGGTTCGGAGGCAACGAACACCCCTGGGAGGCCTCTTCGTTCCAGATCGTCGATGTCGTGCACACTGCACGTCGTACAGGATCCTCAATCGGCCAGTGCCTCGATCACGGCATGGCAGTGGGTGGCGATCTCGTGGCGCAGGTCGGCGGGTGCCGGCTTGGTGAACGTGGGCTTGGCGTAGCGACGGACCAGTGCCCCCTGCCCGATGAGCCGTTCCTCGAGGCGGTCCAGGAACACGTCGCCCCTCGGCTTGTTGATGTCGAGCAGCCCCACGGTCAGGCCCTCCAGGCCCACTGGTCGGGGGTTCAGGGACCGCTGGCCGGGCGTCGCCTCGGCGGTCGGGTCCAGGACGGTCACCGGTTCTGTCATCGGGTTATCTCCCTGCTGGTCGGTTCGCTTCCCATCGGTCCGTTCAGCCATCCACCGATGATGGCCGAGAAGAGGCCGGCCGGTCCGCCGGCGTGGACCACCAGAAGCCCGCCCGGTCGGAATTTCGGGAGGGTGAGCCCGGCGAGGTCCGGGGGCAGGCCCTCTTCGATGCCGCCGGTACCGGCCAGGATCCCGTCGGCCTCCACCACGAGGTGGCGCCCGAGTTCCTCCATGAAGCGTTGGCGGTCCCATCCGGCGTCAGAGAACCGGGCCATGTGCTCGGGCGACACGACCAGCAGGCCGTCCATGCCCATGACGGTCCGCGGAGACACGCTAACCAGCAGGCCCTCGGCCAGCATCCTGACCAGCGAGTCAGCCGATCGGCTCTTCTGGTCGACCACTATCCGTGGACCCTCGCCACAGAACGCCGTTACGACGTCCTGCGAGCGGCTAAAGCCCCGGTCCTCGGCGAGGGTGGTCCACGGGGAGCCCACCTCGTCCTCGGCGAAGCAGAAGCCGAGCTTGGACATGCTTCCGTGGGTGGCACGGTCCACGCCTCCCGGGGCGCCACCGCCGACGTTGCGGACGACGAGTTGCACGGCGCGACCGATCGTGGCGTTGGCGCGGTTGCCGTGCCCCAGGACGTTGACGCCGCTGTTCATGCCGATCTCGGCGGTGATGGGCCCGTTGACGACGAGGACCGGCCCCACCCCCATGGTCGTGGCCAGGATCCCGTGCATGTTGAACTCGTCCGTGCAGACCGCCTCCAGGGCGGCAAGCACCACCGGTAGGTACTCAGGGCGGCAGCCGGCCATCACCGAGTTGACCGCCACCTTCTCGACGGTGCACTCGACGAGGTTCGGTGGCACCAGGGCCACGACCTCGTCGGCTGCCCTCGATGTGCCCTCCAGCATCCGAAGCACCCGGGCCTCCGTGGGCGGGACCAACGGGAGCCCGTCGGTCCAACCACGGTCGTACAGCGCCTCCACCTCGTCCTCCAGGGCGCCGATCCGGATGCGCCGCGAGGCCAGGCCGGAGTCGCCGTAGCGGGCCCGCAGTTCGTCGATCCGCCCGGGATCGACCGTGAGGGACCCTCAACCGGGCTTGAAGACCGGCAGGTCCGGTCCCAGGTGGTCGAGTTCTGTGAGCTGCTCCCATCTGTCACGGTCCCAGCCGGCCGTCCGCCCGACCTCCTCGCCGTCCACGATCTGCAGGAGGGTGGGAACGGCCTCTATGTCGAGGTGCCAGCTGACGGCCAGGTCGGTGTCGTCCACCACCCAGTCGGCCACTTCCGGGAAGGTCGGGTCGTCCTGCGAAAAGACGGTCAACCCAGCTCGGCTCGCCAGGTCGGCGAGCACCGGCTGAACCAGTTGACAGGCCGGACATTCGGCCTTGACCACGACGACGAAGCCGTCAGAGAGCCCTGTGGTCTTCACGTCTGCGGCCACGCGCAGAGTCTCACACTGTTTCGGAGCGGGTGAGAGATCGGTCACAATCCCGCCAGCGCGACCGGAAGCGTCCGTACCCTCCACGGTCGATGGGGGAATCTCTCGATGTCACGTTCTATGGCGTTCGTGGTTCGACCCCCTGCCCGTGCGACGAGAACCGCCGCTATGGAGGCAACACCTCCTGTGTGGTCCTAGACGTGCCCGGCGGGGAGCCGATCCTGTTCGACCTCGGCACCGGCCTTCGCTTCTACGGCGTGGCCGAGCCCTGCACCGAGGTGCCGTTCCGCGGCACGGCCCTGCTGAGCCACCTGCACTGGGACCACGTGCAGGGCCTTCCCTTCTTCCCGCCGCTGCACTGTCAGGGTTCCCGGCTGGACGTCTACGGCCCGGGTGAGGACGGCCGGTCGTTGGAGGACTCGTTCGATGCCTTCATGAACCCGCCCTTCTTTCCGATCTGCATCCGGGACCTACCGGGTCAGATCACCTTCCACGACGCGACCAGCGGTTCGTTCGACGTCGGTCCTGCAAGGGTGACCGTCGGCGAGGTTCCCCACGTCGGGGCCACGTTCGGCTACCGGGTCGACTGGGAGGGCGTGAGCGTCGCCTACGTGAGCGACCACCAGCAGCCGGTCGACGATCCCCGCCGGGTCGTCGACTCGGTCCTGGAATTGGTCGACGGGGTGGACCTTCTGATCCACGACGCGCAGTTCACGCCCGAGGAGTTCGCCGAGCGCCCCGACTGGGGCCACTGCACCGTCGACTATGCGCTCGAGGTGGCCCATCAGGCGACAGCCGGGGAGCTGGTGCTCTTCCACCATGATCCGGCGCACTGCGATAGCACCATCGACGGGTTGCTTGCAGCGGCGATCGACCGGGCAGCCGGCCTCGACGTCGGCTCGGTCTCGGCGGCTGCCGAGGGGCGGACGGTCCATCTCAGCCCGACCTCGGCGCCCGCCGCGCGCTCCTGAAGCGTGACCCGGCGCAGTCCGGGCCAGGTCTCCCCGCTAGCGTCGGAATCGATCGGACCGACGACGGGGACGGAGGCTTCAGGTGGACACCGGGATCGACGGCGACCTATACCGGAAGGTCCTGGGGCGCTATCCGACCGGGGTGACCCTGGTGACAGGCATGGCCGGTGACGAGCCGCTGGCCATGGTCATCGGGTCGTTCGTCTCGGTCTCGATGGATCCACCGTTGGTGGGCTTCCTGCCGGGCAGGAACTCGAACACCTGGCCCAGGATCGAGGCCAGCGGCTCGTTCTGCATCAACGTCCTGTCCGATGCCCAGGAGGCCCTCGCCAACGCCTTCTTCCGGAGAGACGGGGACCCCTGGGAGGGGATCGGTTGGGTGCCGGCCACCTCGGGGTCGCCCGCCATCCCGTCCTGCCTTGCCTCCATCGACTGTTCGATCAACGAGGTCGTCGACGCCGGTGACCACCTGTTCGTCATGGGGTTGATCACCGACCTCTCGCACGTGGACGAGGGATCGCCTCTTGTGTTCCTGGGCGGGCGGTACGGCGAGTACCGCCCGCTGGGCTGATGGCCGTGTACGCCCTGGGCGACCGGGTTCCCCAAGTGGACCCGACCGCCTACGTGCACCCGCTGGCCGTGGTGATTGGTGACGTGTTGCTCGGGCCGGAGTCCAGCGTCTGGCCCCATGCGGTTATCCGGGCCGACGACAACCGCATCAGCATCGGTGCCCGGAGTTCCGTGCAGGACAACGCCGTCCTCCACTGCACGAGCCACCTGCCGACCATTGTGGGCGCCGACGTCACCCTGGGTCACCTCTGCCACCTGGAGGGCTGCACGATCCAGGACCGGGCGCTGGTGGGCGTTGGGGCGGTGGTCCTTCACGAGGCTGTGGTCGGAAGGGGGGCGATCGTGGGGGCCAACGCCGTGGTCCGCAACGGCCAGGTCGTGCCGCCGCTCTCCATGGCCCTGGGCGTGCCGGCCGTGGTCCGCGAGGGTGTGGTCGCTGAGGACGCCAACATGGCAAATGCCGAGATCTACGTCCAGCGGGGCCGCCATTTCCGTGAGTCGCTCCGCCGTGTCGACTGAGCAGGTGGCCATGGGAGAGGGGGCCTCCGGTAGAGTCGTCGACACTCTCCAGAACCACCGGTTCACCTCCGATGGCCTGGCCCTGGCCGCCCACATTGCCCGTCCACCCGACGCTGGAACGGGCCTGCCGGGGGTGGTGATCTGCCACGGATTCCCGAGCGGCCCGGACGGTGGGGCCAATTCCGTGGCCACCTTTCCGGAGTTGGCCTTCCGGATCGCCACCGAGCTGGGGTGGGTGGCGATGGTCCCGTACCTCCGGGGGATGGTCGGCTCCGACGGCGATTTCAGCCTCGACGGGTGGCGGGACGACGTGGTGGCTGCCGCCACCGACCTCGGGTCCCAGCCCGGGGTGGACCGGGTGTGGGTGGTCGGGTTCGGCAGCGGAGCTTCGCTGGCCATCTGCGCGGCCGCGATCGACGACCGGATCCTGGGCGTGGGTGCCCTGGCTGCACCAGCCGACTGGTCGGACTGGGCGGCTAATCCGCGGCGCCTGCTGCTGTACGCCCGCGACGCCGGGCTGCTCTCCGTGGAGGACGCGCCACAGGACTTCGGACGCTGGTCGTCGGCGCTGCGCGACGTCTCGGCGGAACGGGCGGTGCAGTCGATGGCGCCACGCGACCTCCTGCTGGTGCATGGCACCGACGACGAGATCGTTCCGCCGCTGGACGCCCGGGTGCTGGCCAGCCAGCACGGCTCGGCCGACCTGCGGATGATCGCCGGTGCCGGTCACCACCTGCGCCACGACCCGCGTGCCATCGCCACCCTCCTGGGTTGGCTGGACCGCCAACGGCGCCAACACACCTGAGCCGGGAGGCCCCGTCCTGCCTTACCATCCCTGGGTACAGGCGCCGCTACAGGAGCCTTCGGATCCGCCGCGCAGCGGGCATTCGTGCTCTGGGATTGTTACTATCTGCATAGGAGAAATCCCAGCAATCACGACGGAGGCTTTCCGTCAGGTCGCTTCAGGAGCCCGGTCCCAGGAGAGGAGAAACCGATGACCACAACCGATCTCGGTCTCGACCTGAGCCGCTACAAGCTCGGCTGGAGTGACGAGGAGAACTACGTCTTCAAGCCCAAGAAGGGCCTGAACGAGGACGTCATCCGCGAGATGTCGTGGATGAAGGGCGAGCCGGATTGGATGCGGGACTTCCGCCTGAAGTCCTACAACAGGTTTGGCCGCAAGCCCATGCCGTGGTGGGGCGGCGACATGTCGGGCATCGACTTCGACAACATCTTCTATTACATCAAGCCGACCGAGTCGCTCGTCGACGACTGGGACGACGTCCCCGAGTCGATCAAGAACACCTATGAGAAGCTCGGCATTCCCGAGGCCGAACGCAAGTACCTGGCCGGTGTCACCGCCCAGTACGAGTCCGAGGTCGTCTACCACCGCAACCGCGAGGACCTCGAGGAACAGGGCGTCATCTTCTGCGACATGGACACCGCCCTACGGGAGTACCCGGATCTGGTAAGGGCCTACTTCGGGCGGCTCATTCCGCCCGGCGACAACAAGTTTTCCGCCCTCAACTCGGCGGTGTGGAGCGGTGGCTCGTTCATCTACGTGCCGCCCGGCGTGAAGGTGGAGATGCCGCTGCAGGCCTACTTCCGGATCAACGCCGAGAACATGGGCCAGTTCGAACGCACCCTGATCATCGCCGACGAGGGCTCCGAGGTGCACTACATCGAGGGCTGCTCTGCGCCCGTCTACAGCACCGACTCCCTGCACTCCGCCGTGGTGGAGATCGTGGTAAAGAAGTCGGCCCGGGTCACCTACACGACCATCCAGAACTGGTCCTCGAACGTCTACAACCTGGTGACCAAGCGGGCCTGGGTCGAGGCCGAGGGCCACATGGAGTGGATCGACGGCAACATCGGATCACGGCTGACGATGAAGTACCCGGCGGTCATCCTGGCTGGCCCGAAGGCATCCGGCGAGGTGCTCTCCGTGGCCTACGCCGGGCCGGGACAGCATCAGGACGCCGGCGCCAAGATGACCCATGCGGCACCCGAGACCACCTCGAAGATCGTCTCGAAGTCGATCTCCAAGGACGGTGGCCGGACCAGCTACCGCGGTCTGGTACGGGTGGAGGACGATGCCTACGGCTGCAAGAGCCACGTCCAGTGCGACGCCCTGATCCTCGACGATGAGAGCATCTCGGACACCTATCCGTACATGGAGGTCGGGTCGGCCGATGCGGTGATCGGCCACGAGGCCACCGTCTCCAAGGTCGCTGACGACCAGCTCTTCTACCTGATGAGCCGGGGGCTGACCGAGGAGCAGGCCATGTCGATGGTGGTGAACGGCTTCATCGAGCCGATCACGCGGACGCTCCCGATGGAGTACGCCGTCGAGTGGAGCCGGCTCATCGAACTCCAGATGGAGGGCTCGGTCGGCTGACCGGACTGGCCCGAGACAAGGCGGTCACCTGATGGGGGACCGAAGCGGGGCACACTGAGTCCATGCCGATGCGTCAGGACTGCAAGAACTTCGAGAGCCGGAGTTACCCAAACGGTGACACCGTGCGGAAGTGCAACCTGGACCTGGCTCCCGAGGCGCCATGGCGGTGCCCTGACGACTGCCCGTCGTTCGCCAAGCGCCGCGTAGATGTGAACTGGAGCCACGGCACGCTCATCACCCCCGCGACGCCCGACGAGCCGGCCAGCCTCGGCGAGGACGGGAGCATCGCCGCCCTGCTGGACGCGGCGGAGGACATCATCAACGCGGCCGGTCCCAAGGTGAAGGCCGACCTGGACGCCGAACGATCCGGGAAGGGTCGTTTCCGCCGGAGGAAGGGCGGAAGCGGAAAGGGAAATGGGAGGGGAAAGGGCCGCCGCAGGAAGTAGCCCCCCTGGTGGGAGTGGCCCGCCGTCGCCGTATGAGTTCAGGGGCCGTCGGCCAGGCGGACCTCGACCACGGCGACGAGTGGAACGTGCACCGAAGAGCCGTCGGTACAGGAGACCATCAGCAGGTCGACTCCCAGACGGGAGAAGGTGCCGGCCACCGGATCCGGCGAGCCGTCGACCGTCACATGGACGGCTGGCTGCTCCGCGACCAGTCGATCCAGGGCCGATCGCAGGTCCAGCCTGTCGACCACGTCGTCGACCGGACGGTCGCCGACGAGGTCAGGACCCCCGGGTGGGAGTCGGATGGCAGTGACGGCATCGCGGCGCAGCAGGCAGAGCTCACCACTGACCAGCCGTGGCGATCGCCGGCACTTACAGGTCCGGGTGGCTCGCGGGAGCCGGCGCCAGTACCCCGGGGCCTGTAGGACGATGCCCGTACCCCGGCACCTGTACCCCGACACCTGTAGGTCGGCACCCATTACCCTGTTTCCAGCACATGGAGTCGACCACCGTCACCCTCACAGTTCCCGGCAACGACCTCATGTCGGACCTTGTCGGCGAGAGCGACGTGCTGCTCAGACGTGTCGAGGGGGCGTTTCCCGGATCGGAGATCCATGTCCGGGGCAACCGGATCACCATCGACGGGCAGCACGCTGCCACCGTCCGACGGGTGTTCGACGAGGTGGTGGCCCTGCTCCAGAGCGGGTTGCACGTCGATGAGCGGACCCTGGACCGGGCGATCGACATGGTGAAGGCCGACGAGCGGCCATCCGAGGTGCTGACCACCGAGATCCTGCGATCCGCTCGGGGAAGGCCCGTCCGTCCCCGGTCGGTCGGGCAGAAGCGCTACGTCGAGGCGATGACCGACGGGATCATCACCTTCGCCATTGGACCGGCAGGCACCGGCAAGAGTTGGCTCGCCGTCGCCATGGCCGTCCGTACACTCCAGGCCGGCCAGGTGGACCGCATCGTCCTGACCCGGCCCCTGGTCGAAGCCGGAGAACGGGTGGGATTCCTGCCCGGCGACCTCATGGCCAAGGTAGACCCGTACCTCCGCCCGCTCTACGACGCCCTCTTCGACATGGTCGATGCCGAGTCCGCCCAGCGACTCCTCGACCGGGGAATGGTGGAGGTGGCACCCCTGGCCTTCATGAGGGGGCGCACCCTCAACAACAGCTTCATCATCCTCGACGAGGCGCAGAACACCACGCCCGAGCAGATGAAGATGTTCCTCACCCGGGTCGGCTTCGGATCCCGGGTCGTGGTCACCGGCGACATAAGCCAGGTCGACGTCCCCGACGGGAGGAGCGGCCTGGAGGGCCTGGAGCCGATGTTGACCGGGATCGACGGGCTGGCCTTCGTCAGGCTCAGCGCCAGGGACGTGGTCCGCCACCGGATCGTGCAGGACATCGTGGAGGCCTACGAGCGGGCAGGCTCCGGTAGTTCCGGTAGTTCCGGTAGTTCCGGTAGTTCCGGTAGTTCCGGTAGTTCCGGTGGCGACGGGGCCACCGTATGAGCCGACAACCTCCTGAACGTTGGCCCGAGGTTGGACCGAGGGTGATCGTGGACGACGAGCGGGCCACCGGTAGCCCGAACCATGCGGTGGACGTGGACCGATGGGCAGGGTTGGTCGCGGACGTCCTTGCAGCGGAGGGTTTGGGCGATCGACCTGTGGAGGTCCACGTGCACTTTGTGGACGAGTCGGCCATGGAGGACCTGAACCGTGAGCACATGGGTGGTGAGGGTCCGACCGACGTCCTCGCCTTCCCGGTGGACGACCCGGCCACGGTTCCCGACGGGATCCCCGTGCTCCTGGGCGACGTGGTGGTCTGCCCCGTGGTCGCCGCCAACCAGGCCTCGGCCCATGCCGGCGACTTCACCTCCGAGGTGTCGCTCCTGCTGGTACACGGTGTCCTGCACCTCCTGGGCCACGACCATGGCGAGCCGGAGGAGGCCGAGGCCATGCGGGCCCGGGAGCGGGACCACCTGGCCCGGTACGGGATGGTCCGTCCGTGAGCATGGCGGCCGGGCTCACGGTCGTCGGGCTCCTAATGGCGGCCAGCGGCGTCCTGGTGGCAACCGAGACCAGCCTCCTGTACATCCGCCGTGCCAGGGCCGAGGTCCTGACGGACCCGGATGGGGGCCGTCACGGAACCGACGACCGGACGGCGGACCTCCTGGGTCTGCTGGACGACGGCGTGCGCGGGCTGGGCCCGGTGCTTCTCGTGCTGATGGCCCTCCGCCTCGCTGCCGCCGGCCTCCTGGCAGTACTGGTTGCCGACCGCCACGGCGCCGGGTGGGCTGCCGGCGCCATGGCTGCGCTGCTAGTCGTCGGCTTCGTTCTGACCGACGTGCTGCCCAGGACCCTGGCGCTGCGATCGACCGACCGGCTGGTCCTTCGCCTGGCTCCCTTCGCCCTGGCCGTCGGTCGGGTCCTGCCGGTCCGCTGGCCGGCTCTGGGCCTGGTGGGGCTGGCCGAACGCCTCCTGCCCCGCCCCCTCAGGACGGGCGGTCCGTTGGTCTCCGAAGAGGAGATGCTGGCCGTAGCCGACCGGGCCCTCGCCTCCCTGTCGATCGATGCCGACGAGCACGACCTGATCGAGTCGGTCATTGCCTTCAGCAACACGCTTGTACGAGAGGTGATGGTGCCCCGCCCCGACATGGAGTGCATGGCTGCAGACCTGACGGTGGCCGAGGCCATGGAGGTGGCGGCCCGCAACGGCCACAGCCGGGTGCCGGTGAGTGGCGACGACGTCGACGACATCATCGGCGTGGTCCACGCCAAGGACCTGATGCGGGCCCACCTGGACGGGAGCGACGCCGTTCCCGTCAGCGGGTTGGCACGGCTCCCGCGCTTCGTTCCGGAGACCAAGCAGGCCGATGACCTCCTGCGGGAGATGCAGGCCGACCGGTACCACCTGGCCATCGTGGTCGACGAGCACGGTGGAACGGCCGGCCTGGTGACCATGGAGGACCTCCTGGAGGAGGTCGTGGGAGAGATCGAGGACGAGTTCGACCAGGTCGAGCCCCTGGCCCAGCCTCTTGCCGGTGGCGGCCTGCGGGTCCATGGGCGCATGCCGATCGACGAGCTGAACGACCTGCTGGGAGAGACGCTGCCGGACGGTGACTGGGACACGGTCGGTGGCCTCATCTTCGACGCCCTGGGCCACGTGCCGGAAGTGGGCGAGGCCGTGGAGGTTGCCGGCCGCCGGTTCGAGGTCGAGCAGGTGGAGGGTCGCCGGATCACCCGTGTCCGGATCGGTGTCCCCGGGGAACCCCGGTGACCGGCATGATCGCCGACGGCGGGGATGGGCACCGGTCGGGCTTCGTGACGCTGGTAGGTCGGCCCAACGTCGGGAAGTCCACCCTGCTCAACCGGTTCCTCGGACAGAAGGTGACGATCGTGTCCGACAAGCCGCAGACGACCCGGACCGAGGTGCGCGGCGTGCTCACCCGTCCCGGGGTACAGGCTGTCTTCTGTGACACGCCGGGCATCCACAAGCCCAGGACGCTGCTCGGCGAGCGGCTGAACAGGACGGCCCGCGCCACCCTCGGCGACATGGACGTTGTGCTCTTCCTCGTGGAGGCCGACGGCGGCATAGGCAGGGGGGACGAGTTCATCGCTGCGGGCCTGCCGAA
This sequence comes from Acidimicrobiales bacterium, assembly GCA_022452145.1. Taxonomy (NCBI): domain Bacteria; kingdom Bacillati; phylum Actinomycetota; class Acidimicrobiia; order Acidimicrobiales; species Acidimicrobiales bacterium. The sequence goes on from JAKURY010000021.1 coordinate 19,172, forward strand.
GGACCGCACCGTCCTGGTTGTCAACAAGGCGGACAGGGTGGGACGGGACCGGGTCGCCGAACAGCTGGTGACAGCCAGCGGCTTCGAGTTCGACGAGTACTTCCCGATCTCGGCCCTCACCGGCGAAGGCGTGGATGCCCTGCGTGAGCACGTCCTGGCCCGCCTGCCCGAGGGACCGCAGTTCTACCCGGACGACATGGTCACCGACGTGCCCGAGGCGTTCTGGGTGGCCGAGCTGGTGCGCGAACAGCTCCTTGCCATTGTGAGGGAGGAGCTCCCGCACTCCATCGCCACCCGGGTCACGGAGTGGGAGTGGCCCCGCATCCGCTGCGAGATCCTCGTGGAGCGTGACTCCCAGAAGGGGATGGTGATCGGGAAGAAGGGAGCGGTCCTCAAACAGGTCGGAACCGCGGCCAGGGCGCAGTTGCCGGAGGGCGCGTTCCTGGAACTCGTGGTCCGGGTGGACAAGGACTGGCAGCGTCGGCCCCGGGCACTAGACCGACTCGGCTACTGACTTCCAGATCCGGCTCCACGGATGTGACCGGACCCGAGGAACCTAGCGCCCTGGGTCAGAGCCCCTCCAGGAACGCCACCACCTCGGCAGGATCCGAGGTGCGGGCCATCGGTGGCATGGCCTCCAGGAGGTCCGACCGGTAGGACCTGCTGGTGGCCAGGCGCCTGTCCAGCACCGCCACCACGCCCATGTCATCGCCGGTGCGGATGAGGCGACCGGCCCCCTGGGCCAGGTCGGTGGCGGCTCGCGGAAGGTCTATCTCACGGAATGCCCCATCGCCGACCAGGTCCCGTCGGGCGCTGAGCAACGGGTCGTCTGGTCTGGGGAAGGGAATCCTGTCGATGACGACCAGCGAAAGGCTCGGACCGGGAACGTCGATGCCGTGCCAGAGCCCCTTCGTGCCGAAGAGGCAGCTCGTTTCGTCACCGGCGAAACGGGCCATGAGGAGCGGTTTGGGAAGGTCGTCCTGGTGCAGGACCGTCCACGGGAGGCGGTCCCGGAGCGCCTCGACGGCCTCGTCCACGGCCCGTCGACTGGTGAACAGGGCGAGCATCCTGCCACCGGCGGCGTTCGCCAGGCGTTCGATCTCGTCGTGGCAGGCCGCCCGGTACCCGTCGTCGCGTGGGTCGGGGAGCGAGGTGGCGCAGTAGAGGAGTGCCTGTCGTTCGAAGTCGAACGGGCTGCCGACGTCCTCGAACCTGTGCCGATGGTCGGCCAGGCCGAGCCGGACGGCCAGGTTGGCCGGCACCGTGGCGCTGGTGAGTATCACCGTGCGGTCGCCCCAGAGACGCTGGTCGAGGACCTCGGCTACCTCCACGGGTGCCACGTGGAGTACCGGCCGGTCGGGCCGACCATCGACCCATGCCACCTTGGGGCCCGGGATCGGACCACCGTCCAGGTCGAGCACAGCGCCGATGTCGTCGGCGAGCGCCTCCAACGCCTGTAGGGCACGGGCCCGACGGGCCGCCACGTCGCTGGGGCCGTCCCTCGGCACGTCCAGGATTTCGGCATGAAGCCTGGAGAGCCGGGTCTCGGCCAACTCGAGGGCGCTCCGCAGGACATCGTCGTCGGCCGGAACGAGTCGGTGGCCCACGTGCCCGGCGAGGGCGGCGGCCAGGCGGCCCGCCAACTCGTCGACCTCGTCGAGCGCCAGGGATCGCGTCAGGATTGCCCCGGCGCTCCGGACCAGGGCGGTGAACCGGCCGCCCCTCAGCTCGAACCCACATGCCTGGGCCAGGATGTCCTCCGTCTGGTGGGCCTCGTCGAGGATGGCCAGCTCGTGCCCGGGGAGTATCTGGCCGCCCGTGGCTACGTCGATGCCGTAGAGGTGCAGGTTGGTGACCACCACGTCAGCGGCGGCGGCAGCCGCCCGAGCCTTCTCGGTGAAGCAGTCCCCGCCCCGGGGGCACCTGGAGGCGCCCGGACATTCGTGGGAGCCCACGCTCACCGCGGCCCAGGTGGCAGGCGTCGGCTGGATCGGAAGGTCCGCCCGGTCACCGGTGTCGGTCACCGCGGCCCAGCCGGCGATGGCCTCCAGTTGGCCCGCCTCGGCCGCCTCGGCCAACCCGTCCAGAGCCTGCTGGCCGTCAGAGGTGGCCACCTCGTCGAGCCGCTGGAGGCAGACGTAGTTGGAGCGGCCCTTGAGGACGGCGAACCGGAACGGCTGGTCGAGGTGTTCGGAGAGGAAGGGCAGGTCCTTGTCGGCCAGCTGGTCCTGGAGGGTCTTGGTGGCGGTGGCGACGATGGTGGTCCGCCCCGAGAGGATTGCGGGCACGAGGTAGGCGAGCGACTTTCCGGTACCGGTACCGGCCCTGACGACAAGGTGCGTTCCGGCTTCGACCGACTCGGCGACCCGACGGGCCATGGCCTCCTGGCCGGGGCGGCGCTCACCACCGCCGGGCAGGGCGCCGCAGACCTCCTCGAGGGTGATCGCAGCCTCCTCAGCCCTGTTCACCATCTGGAGGCTACGGCCAGCCTGACGGAGCGGGCTCGACGCAGCCGGTGCTGACACCGTGGGATCCGAAGCGGCGGGTAGTTTCGACACGTGCTTTCATCGGACCTCGACCGGGCCCGGATCCCCGGCCACATCGCCTGCGTCATGGATGGCAACGGACGATGGGCGGAACAGCGGGGCCTGCCCCGCACCGAGGGCCACACGGCCGGTGAGCAGGCGCTCTTCGAGGTCCTGGACGGTGCCGATGAGCTGGGCGTCCGGTGGTTCACCGTCTACGCCTTCTCCACGGAGAACTGGCGTCGACCGGTCGACGAGGTCCAGTTCCTCCTGCAGTTCAACGAGGAGATCCTCCTGAACCGGCAGCAGGAGCTCCACGAGCGCAACATCCGCATCCGGTTCATCGGGCGAAGGGACCGGAGGGTTCCCCGTCGGCTGGTCCGACGCATGGAGGAGGCCACCGAGCTCACCCGGGACAACACCGGGCTGACGTTCACCATCGCCTTCAACTACGGCGGCCGGGCCGAGTTGGTGGACGCCGTCCAGCGGATCGTCGACGATGGTGTGAAGAGGGTGTCGGAGAAGACGATCGCCCGGCACCTCTACGACCCGGAGATGCCCGACCCCGACCTGGTGATCCGCACCTCCGGCGAGTACCGGGTGTCCAACTTCCTGCTCTGGGAGCTGGCCTACAGCGAGCTCGTCTTCAGCGAGACGCTCTGGCCCGACTTCCGGCGGGAACACCTGTACGCGGCCATCAAGGAGTACCAGGACCGGGACCGGCGCTTCGGTGGGATCGACGGGGTCTACGAGTCAGGCTGATGAGCCTCTACCGCGACGACGGCATCGTGCTGCGCACCTGGCGGTTCGGTGAGGCGGACAGGATCGTGGTCCTGTTCACGGCCGGGCACGGCAAGGTCAGGGCCGTCGCCAAGGGGGTCCGCAAGACCCGGAGCAGGTTCGGCGGACGGCTGGAGCCGACCAGCCACGTCGCCGCCCAGTTCTTCGCAGGTCGGGGCGACCTCGACATCGTCACCCAGACCGAGACCATCGACCGATTCGAGGGACTCCGCTTGGACCCGGACCGGTTCGCCGACGCCTCGGCGCTGCTGGAGGTCGTAGACGTCGTGAGCCTGGACCGAGAGCCCGACGAGCGCCGCTACCAGATGCTGCTCGGGGCACTGCGGATACTGGACGAGCGGCCGTCGGCGCTGGTGGTACCGGCGTTCTACCTGAAGCTGCTCGCCAACGAGGGGTTGGCGCCGCAACTGGACGGGTGCGTGCGCTGCGGCACCGAGGGACCACTTGTGGCCCTGGACGTCGGCGAGGGGGGAGTCCTGTGCGTCGACTGTCGTCGGGGACGACCGGTCAGCGAGCCGGCCCTGGCCGTGCTGCGGGCGATCCTGGGAGGCGGGTTGACCGATGCGCTGGAGGTGACGGATCCCGGGGTCTGCGGTGAGGTCGACGCCCTGGCGACCGCTGCGGCGGAGTACCACCTCGAAAGGCGGCTCCGGTCACGAAGGGTCATGGACCACGCCTGACCGGCATTGTGCCGGCAGGCACGACGGCTCAGATCAGATCGTCGCCCGGGATCTGGCCGCCGGCTGGGATCTCTTCCAGCCCGGGTACGAAGAAGGGCTGACCCGACCAACCCCGGTCGACCACCAGGGTCGCACCGATCCGGTCGCCGATCCGCCTGTGGCCCTTGCTGCCAAGGATCAGGCCGGCTTCGATGATCGGTATAAACGGGATAGGAACCACCCAGGGCAGCGTCCTACCGGCGGCGCCCCGGAAGCCGGGGAGGCCTCCGTCATAGCGGTTGACCACCCGTAGCCCGGTCACCGCCTTGCCGAGGCTGAACCCGGTTGCCATCGTCAACACGACATGGTTCAGGACCATGAGGACGGTTGCCGTCCAGATGACAGAGGGATCGATGGTCAGGTTTCCGGAATCGTCCAGGTAGGCCACACCCCCACGGTGGACCAGGAGGATGACTATGGCCATGAACAGGCTGTCCAGGATCCACGCCACGAAACGTCGCCCTGCAACCGCGGTGGGGTCGTCGGTGGCGGCGCCACCACCCCTGAGTCGGTCGACGATGTTCACCCGCCCATTCTGGCCCCGGATCCGCCCGGATCGTCGGCGTTCGCCGCGAGGCGCTCAGGTACCCTGCACGCCCATGATCCCCAACGACAAGACGCTCTTCGACAAGGTGGTGAACCTCTCGAAGCGCCGGGGGTTCGTTTTCCAGTCTGCCGAGATCTACGGCGGCTTCCGCTCCACCTACGACTACGGGCCGATCGGCGTCCTCCTGCTCCGCAACGTGAAGGACCAGTGGTGGCGGACGATGGTCCAGCTGCGTCACGACGTGGTCGGCCTGGACGCCTCGATCCTTTCGCCTCCGGCCGTCTGGCAGGCCTCCGGCCACCTGGCCAACTTCTCGGACCCGATGGTCGACTGTCGCGAGTGCGGGGCCCGGCACCGTCAGGACAAGCTCGAGGACCAGGACACCTGCCCCTCGTGTGCCAGGTCCGGGACGCTCACCGATGTCCGCCAGTTCAACCTCATGTTCAAGACCCACGCCGGCCCCATGGTGGATTCGGCGGCAGAGGTATACCTGCGACCCGAGACGGCACAGGGGATGTTCATCAACTTCGCCAACGTGCTGAACACGTCACGCAAGAAGCCCCCCTTCGGCATAGCCCAGATAGGAAAGTCGTTCCGGAACGAGATAACCCCCGGCAACTTCGTGTTCCGGACCCGGGAGTTCGAGCAGATGGAAATGGAGTTCTTCGTACCGCCCGACGATTCGGACGGGTGGTACCGCTACTGGTGTGATGCCCGCATGGACTGGTACCGGGACCTCGGCATGCCCGAGGACCGCCTGCGCCTCCGGGAGCACGACAACGAGGAGCTCAGCCACTACTCGACCGGCACGGCCGATGTGGAGTTCCTGTTTCCGTGGGGGTGGGACGAACTGGAGGGCATCGCCAACCGGACCGACTTCGACCTGAACAGGCATTCGGAGAGTTCCGGGGCGAAGCTGGAGTACCACGACCCGGCGTCGGGCGAGCGCTACGTACCCCACGTGATCGAGCCGGCGGCTGGTGCCACCCGCACCGCCATGGCTTTCCTGATGGCCGCCTACGACGAGGAGGAGGTCAACGACGACGTCCGGACCGTGCTGCGCCTCGACCACCGACTGGCGCCGTACAAGGTGGCGGTCCTTCCACTCTCCAAGAAGCCGGAGCTGATCGACCCGTCCAACGAGGTGCTGGGGCTGCTCCAGCCCCACTGGATGTGCGACTACGACCAGACTCAGGCCATAGGCCGGCGCTATCGGCGCCAGGACGAGATCGGCACGCCGTACTGCGTGACCATCGACTTCGACACCCTCGACGACCTGGCGGTGACGGTCCGGGACCGCGACTCGATGGCCCAGGAGAGGGTGCCGATCGACGGCCTGGTCGACCACTTGGCCAGCCGACTCATCCCCTGACCTGACCTTCCGGCACGCCCCCCTCCGGGGCGGCGGGCCAGACTGGGGTTGTGGAGAACCCGGACGACCTTCGACGCCTCGTCGCCGATGCATCGACGGCCGACAGCGCCGAGGCGCGCTGGTCCGCGGTGGCCGCCGTCCCCCCGTCGCTGGTCGAGTCGCTCCTGCACGCCGGCCTGCGGGACGGGACGGGCCTCGAGGTGCTGGGCAGCGGCGTCGGCGCCAGCCCGGGCGTGGCCAGCGGGGTGCTGTGCCTGACCGCCGAGGCGGTCCTGGACGCCTCGGACCGTGGCGAGGCGGCGGTGCTGGTATGCGATGAGACCACGCCGGCCGACGAGATCGGCATGCAGCTCGCCGATGGCATCGTGACGGCCCGTGGAGGCATGGCCAGCCACGCGGCCGTGGTGGCACGCGGCTGGGGCATCCCGGCGGTGGTGGGCCTGGCCGACCTCCAGGTGGCCGGCGACCACGCCGTCCTGGGAGGGCGCCGTCTGGAGGAATGGTCGGCTGTCTCGCTGGACGGCACGACGGGCGAGGTGTTCGCCGGAGCCGCCGAGGTGGCCGTCGCCGACGAGATCCCCGAACTCGACGTGCTTCTGTCGTGGGCCGACGAGGTTCGCGGTGACCGGGTGGGGGTGCGGGCCAACGCCGACCGGGCCGACGACGCAGCCCGGGCCAGGTCCTTCGGTGCAGAGGGCATCGGCCTCTGCCGGACCGAGCACATGTTCCTGGGCGACCGCCTCCCTGTAATCCGCCGGTTCCTCCTGGCCGAGGATCCAGGCGAGGGGGCTACGGCGCTCGAGGAGTTGGGAGCCGTCCAGCGGGTCGACCTGGCAGCGGTACTGGAGGCCATGGCGCCACTGCCCGTCACCGTCAGGCTGCTCGACGCCCCCCTCCACGAGTTCCTCGGCGACGCTTCGCCGCTCGGCGCCGAACACAACCCGATGCTGGGAGCCCGAGGCATCCGGCTGGCCGTGTTGTGCGAGGGTCTGTACCGGATGCAGACCCGCGCCCTGCTGGCCGCCATGGCCGATCTACGGGACGCCGGGAGCCACCCACACGCAGCGGTGATGCTCCCGCTCGTGGCGACGGCAGCCGAACTGGAGCTCGTCCGGGGCTGGGTGCTTGACGAGATCGACGTGGCGGCACCCGATGAGCCTCCCCCCGTCGGCACCATGATCGAAACGCCCAGGGCCGCTCTGCTGGCGGGTGAGATGGCGCACCACGCGGACTTCTTCTCATTCGGCACCAACGACCTCACCCAGATGGTGTTCGGGTTCAGCCGCGACGACGTCGAGCAACGGATCATGGGTGAGTACCTCTCCCGGGGCCTGCTCCCCGACAACCCGTTCGAACGGCTGGACCCTGGGGCGGTGGCTCCACTGGTGGCCGCGGCGACTAGGGCCGGTCGGCTGGCCCACCCGGGCCTCGAGGTGGGCGTGTGCGGTGAGCACGGCGGGGACCCGGCCTCGATCCACCTGCTGGTGGCGGCCGGCGTGGACTACGTGTCCTGCTCGCCGTTCCGGGTGCCGATCGCCCGACTGGCCGTGGCCCAGGCGCTCATCTCGCTCGACGCCTGAACGTCCTGGCTGCCTGCCGGGGCCCCTCCGGCGGACCCAAGGGTGTCCGGAGAGCCGTCCGGAGGCCGGTGGTACGTTCGGCCTATGGGCATAGTGGACGATGACGTGAGGCGTGTCCGCGACGAGACCGACATCATCCGGATCATCACTGAGCACACGCAGCTCAAGAAGCAGGGCTCCCAGTGGATGGGGCTCTGCCCGTTCCACGGCGAGAAGTCGCCGTCCTTCTCCGTCAACGCCGAGAAGGGCGTCTACTACTGCTTCGGGTGTCAGGCCAAGGGCGATGCCATCGACTTCGTGCGCGAGACCGAGGGCCTCGACTTCGCCGGTTCGGTCGAGTTCCTGGCCGCCAAGGCGGGCGTCACCCTGCGGTACACCGACCGTCACGAGGGCCGGAGTCGCAACCGGCGCAGGGAACATGCCGAGCACGTGGGGCGGGCGGTGGACTTCTACCACCAGCGGCTCCTCGACCACCCGGAGGCCCGTCCGGCCCGCGACTACCTGCGCTCCCGTGGCTACGACAGCGACGTGGCCCGTCGGTTCAGCATCGGGTGGGCGCCCGACGAGTGGTCGGATCTGTCACGCCACCTCCGCCTGGCCGACGACGAGTGGACGGCCACCGGCCTCGGCGGCATCAACAAGAGCGGCGGCCAGTACGACTTCTTCCGCTCCCGGATCGTCTTTCCGATCTTCGACGCTCAGGGCAACGCCATAGGGTTCGGGGGTCGCAAGCTCCCGGACGGCGAGGGACCCAAGTACAAGAACACCTCGGACGCCGCCGAGTTCTACTCCAAGGGACAGGTGCTCTACGGGCTGCACTGGGCCAAGGCCGAGGCGGGCCGCACCGACGAGTTGGTGGTGTGCGAGGGCTACACGGACGTGATCGGTTGCCATCTCGCTGGGATCGAGCGGGCGGTGGCCACCTGCGGTACTGCGCTGACCCCCCAGCACGCCCGGGCCATGGCGCGCTTCGCCAAGCGGATCGTCCTGGCGTTCGATGCGGACGGGGCCGGACAGGCCGCCGCAGAGCGGGTCTATTCGTGGGAGGAGGAGTTCGGCGTGAGGTTCGCGGTGGCGGCCCTGCCAGAGGGCAGCGACCCCGGTGACCTGGCCGGGAGCGATCCGGATGCACTGCGGACGGCGATCGAGTGCGCACGTCCCTTCCTGGAGTTCCGGGTGGATCGGGAACTGGACCGGGGCGACCTGGGATCGGCCGAAGGCCGCGCCCTGGCGTCCACGGCGGCCATGCGCCTGGTGGCCGAGCACCCGGACTCGCTCGTACGCGACCAGTACGTGATGCGTATCGCAGATCGCTGCATGGTGAGCGCCGACGAGGTCCGGCGACGTGGTGAGCGCCCGGCCGCCGAGTCGAGGGAGCGAGGTCGTCGAGTGGAGGTGGACACCGGCACGCGTCCGGTCGGACCGGGTCACCTGACCCCCGAGCACCAGGCCCTCCGCCTGCTCGTCCACCGGCCGGAGGAGATCCGCGACCACCTCGTGGCTGCGCTCTTCGAGGATCCTGTCAACAGGGCGGCCCTCGGGGCCCTCGGCGACGGACACGACCTCCATGCGGCGATGGACCGGAGCGACGGCGTGGTCTCCGACCTGCTGGGTCGACTGGCCGTACAGGATGGGTCCGACGACGAGCCGCGCGGCATCGTGTCGCGGCTGCTCTTCCTGGCTGCAGAGCGCGTCGCCGTCGCCCTGGAGGCCGAGGCCCGCCTGACCGGCGACCTGGCGGCCTACCAGCCGTCCATCTCCTACCTGCGCACCCAGATGATCGTCCTGCGCGAGGCGACCTCCGACCTCGCCACCATCGAGCCCCTACTACGGTGGTTGGTCGACTTCTCGGAGGGGAGGGTCGATGCCTGATACGACCTCCGGGTTGCCCTCATGGCCCGGAGTCTCGGAGTTCGAGGTGGCGCGACTGCTCCGTCGCGGTCGGGCTCGCGGCAGCCTCACCCTCGACGAGGTGATCGACGTCGTGCGAGATGCCGAGCTGACCTCTGAGCTGATTGCCGGCATCCGCTCGTCGCTCCGGGCCGAGGGCATCGATTTCGAAGAGACGGTCGCCGTGGAAGTCGACGCCGATGAGGTCCTGCGCCTGGTGCGGGCCAGCCGGGGGGAGTACAAGGTGCGGCTCGAGACCGGTACAGACCAGGGCTCGGTGAGCGACTCGACCCGCCTCTACCTGCGGGAGATCGGCCAGGTGGCCCTGTTGACCGCCGCCGACGAGGTGGAGCTGGCCGGCGCTATCACCGATGGCAACGAGGCCGAGGCTCGCCTGGCTGACCTGGCGGCGTCCGGTGAGTTGGGCCGGATTGACCGGGCAGAGGTAGCACGGCTCCGCCGGCGGCAGCGCAAGGGCGACCGGGCCCGCGACCGGTTGACCCGTGCCAACCTCCGTCTCGTGGTCTCGGTGGCCAAGAGGTTCGGCGGCCGGGGCCTTCCGCTCCTCGACCTGTTCCAGGAGGGCAACCTCGGATTGATGCGGGCTGTCGAGAAATTCGACGCAGGCAAGGGCTTCAAGTTCTCAACGTATGCCACGTGGTGGATCCGACAGGCGATCACCCGCGCGATAGCCGACCAGTCGCGAACCATCAGGATTCCGGTCCACAAGGTGGATGCCATGAACCGGGTGTTGAGGGTCCAACGGGACCTCGCCCAGGAGCTCGAACGGGAGCCGTCGCACTCCGAGATTGGTGAACGGGCGGTCCTGAGGCCTGACGAGGTCGAGGACCTCCTGCGCCTGGCCAGCGAGCAGGACAACCCGCTCTCGTTGGATTCCCCGATGGGTGACGAGCAGGACGCCAGCCTGGCCGACCTCGTGCCCGACCTGAGGGCCATCGCCCCGGCCGATGCCGCTGCCCGGCGACTCCTGGGAGAGGCGGTCCTGGCCTCCCTGGACGATCTGGACAAACGGGAGAAGGACGTCGTCCGTATGCGCTTCGGCCTGGATGGTGAGCAGCCGCGGACACTCGAGGAGGTGGGAAGGCACTTCGGGGTTACGCGCGAGAGGGTGCGTCAGATCGAGGCCAGGACCATGGCCAAGTTGCGGCATCCGCACCGTTCCCAGAAGCTCCGCGACTACCTCGACGAGGGCTGATCGGAGGCCCTCTGGCGCCCGTTTCGGAATCCGGGGACGGGGGCCGCGCTGGTATCCTGCGCACGCCCTTTCCGGGGTAGCTCAGCTGGCAGAGCGTCGGACTGTTAATCCGCAGGTCGTGGGTTCGAGCCCCACCCCCGGAGCCACAAACACGCAAGCCAGGGCCGGTCTTTCGGGACCGGCCCTGTTCGCGTAGTGGGCAGGCCTTCCACGGGCTTTCACATCTAGGTCAGTTCTGTTCACCCCTCAGCACTTTGTGGCAACTGTTACGTCGAGTAGGTGGAGCCGATGGCTCGAAGCGCTGCGTCCTCGATCACCCAAGGATGAACGAACCAAGCTGTTCTTCCATCAGCTTTGGCTCGTGCCCGGCCCGAAAGCGTGATGCCATGTACGACCATCAGCGCGTTGTTGGGATGTCTTGATCGGTGGAACTCAACTTCG
>JAKURY010000022.1 GCA_022452145.1 Acidimicrobiales bacterium
CGGGCTGGCGAGCAGCCGTCAGCAGTGGGCCTGATCGTCGGGTGCATCGGGCGCCGGCCTGTGCAGCACCCCGCCCCCGAAGTCGATCAGGACCAGGTCGTCGGTGCCCGCCGATTCATCCGAGGCCCCGGCAACGCGTCCAGTGCCGTCGATCAGCATGCTGTACCCGCCCGGCTCCGCTGGCGGAAAGACCAGGGTGACGGGGCCCGACTCGGCCAGGTTGCGCAGCGTGCCACCACCAGGCGTACACCGGAACGACCCGCCACCCGAGTTGCCCTCCCATACGAGTGCCAGGTGGACCACCTTCGGGGATCCATCGTCGCCCACCGTCACCAGGAAGGCGCTCGTGCCGTACTCCTCCAGTCGGGCGGCGACCTCACCTGCGGTCACGGGCATGCTCATGGCCGCACCCTAGCCCCAGCCCGCACGCTGGCCCGAATGGCGCGGATACGGGCTTTTTTGATACTTTTCCCTGCATGCACCAGTTTCGTATCGGCGAAGCCGCGAGACTCCTGGGGGTCAGCCCGGACACGGTCAGACGCTGGGCGGATGCCGGGCGCCTGACCACCTGCCGGACCACCGGTGGCCACCGCACGATCGCCGGACCGGATCTGGCCCGGCTCTCCCAGGACCTGGCCGCCGAGGCTGCCACCAAGCAGGCTGACGGCCCGGCGCTGTCGGCACGCAACCGCTTCACCGGGCTGGTCACCCGGGTAGTGCGCGACGGGGTGATGGCACAGGTGGAGATCCAGGCCGGCCCCCACCGGGTGGTCTCCCTGCTGTCCGCCGAAGCGGTCGACGAGTTGAGCCTGGAACCCGGGGTACTGGCGGTGGCCGTCGTCAAGGCCACCAACGTCGTCGTCGAACGCCCCCGCTGAGCCCGGTCCCGTGTCACGCTCGTCGAGCGGTAGGTCTGCGTCGTGAACCGCCCGTCCCATCCCGCTCGGAGGCCGCCCAGTGCCCTGACCGGCCTGATGCTGCTGGTTGCGGTGGCGCTGCTGGCCGGGAGCTGCTCGTCGGGCGATGACGACGAACGGCTCACCGTGTTCGTCGCCTCCTCGCTGGCCGACGTCCTCGGCGACCTGGGCGATGCGTGGAAGTCCTTCGGGGGATCGGAGCTACTAGAGGTGGTTGGCGGCTCCAACCACCTGGCCGCCCAGTTGCGCGACGGCGCCCCGGCCGACGTCTTCCTCACCGCCGACGCCGCACTCCTCGACGGGCTGTCTCCAGATCGGGCTCCGATCGCCGTCCTGAACCGTTTGGCCACCAACCACCTGGTGGTGGCCGTACCCGCCGGCGACCCGGCCGGGATCCGCTCACCGGCCGACCTGCAGAGAACCGACGCCATCCTTGTGGCCTGCGCTTCGGGAGTGCCGTGCGGTGACGCCACCATCGCGCGCTACGGCGACCTTCCCATCGACTCGTACGAGCCCAGCGTCCGGGCGGTGGTGGCCCGCCTGACACTGGGCGAGGCCGACATGGGCATCGTCTACGCCACCGACGTGGCAGCCGAGCCCCGGATCACGGCCGCCTGGAACGAACCGCCTGCATGTCCGTGCATCACCTACGCCGCGGCGGCCATGACCGACCGTGGCTCGGAGTTCCTGGAGTTCCTGGAAACGACCACGGCCCAGGGGGTGCTGGCCGCACACGGCTTCGCCCCGGAGCCCGCCCCTTCCGGATCACAATGAGCCGCACCCCCAGCCGACCACCCCGGTCGATCCTGGTCGTGGCGACGCTCGGCATCGCCTTCCTCGCCCTACCGGTAGTCGGCCTACTGCAACGCGCACCATGGTCGTCGCTCGACGACCTGCTGGGACGTCGCGCCGTGCTGGACGCCCTGCGAGTCTCGTTGACTGTGAGTGCCGTGGCTGCGGCCATAGTCGTGGTGCTGGGTACACCGCTGGCCTGGGTTCTGGCACGGGTGGACATCCCGCTGCGACGGCTGGTCCGGGCCCTCGTGGTCCTACCGATGGTCCTGCCGCCCGTGGTGGGTGGCACGGCACTGCTGTTCGCCCTCGGCCGACGGGGGCTGGTCGGCCAGTGGTTGGAGCGCTGGTTCGACCTGACGCTGCCCTTCACCATGGCCGGGGCAGTCGTGGCCGCCACCTTCGTGGCCCTGCCGTTCTACGTGGTGACCGTGGAGGGCGCCCTGCGCACCACGGCCGACGACCTCGAGCAGATGGCCGGCACCCTCGGCGCATCGCCGCTGACCGTGCTCCGCCGCATCACCCTGCCCCGCCTGTTGCCGGCCATGGGAGCCGGGCTGGCCCTGGCCTGGGCCCGGGCCCTCGGCGAGTTCGGGGCCACCATCACGTTCGCCGGCAACCTGCCCGGCCACACCCGGACCCTGCCCCTTGCCACATTCCAGGCCCTCGAATCCGACCCGGAGGCCGCCCTGGCCCTCAGCCTGGTTCTGCTGGCCGTGTCGCTGACCGTGCTGGTCCCGACCCGCGACCGATGGCTACCCACCCGATGAGCGGTTCGCCCGACTCGGCCAGGCGGATTGCCGCGCACCCTGGAAGGGGCGAGCCGGACCCTGCCGGGACAGGGGGCGCCGGACCGCAGGAAGTTCCGGCTGTCGAGCTGGCCGGACGCCTGACTCGAGGAGATCTGAGCCTGGAAGCCACGCTCACGGTGGCCCCGGGCGAGGTGGTGGCCGTGGTCGGTCCGAACGGCGCCGGCAAGACCAGCCTGCTCCGGCTCCTGGCCGGTCTGGAACGCCTGGACGACGGGCACCTCCGCCTCGACGGCCGAATGGTCGACGATGCCACCGGCCCGGGCCACGTGGCCGCCCACGATCGCTCCGTGGGCTGGGTGCCCCAGGACCGCCTGCTGTTCCCGCACCTCTCGGTGGCCGCCAACGTGGGCTTCAGCCCGAGGGCCACAACGGACCGGGTGGATCATCTACTCGACGCCCTCGACCTACGGCCCCTCGCCAACCGATGGCCGTCTGAGTGCTCAGGTGGTCAGGCCCAGCGGGTGGCCGTGGCCCGGGCGCTCGCCGGCTGCCCCAGCCTGCTCCTCCTGGACGAGCCGTCCACTGCGCTGGATGCAGAATCGCGCCGGCGGATACACGGGTTGCTGGGAGCCGACGACCGGCCTGCCACCCTCCTGGTCACCCACGACCCGGCCGAGGCGGCCGGCATCGCCGACCGCGTAATGGAGATGGAAGCCGGTCGGATCGTCCTCGAAGGCACCCCCTAGGCTCGCCGCCGTGAATCCGCTCCACGACGGCGTCCCCACCCCGTCCACCGACGGTGTCCAATCCAGGTCGCCCGACGGTGTCCCCGCCCCGTCCACCGACGACGCCCCTTCCCCGCCCCCCGAGGCAGCGCTGGACCTGTTCCGCCTCGACGACCGTGTGGTCGTCATCACCGGAGCCAGTTCCGGGCTGGGAGAACGCTTCGCCCGCGTCCTTGCCGGCGTGGGTGCACGGCTTGTGCTGGCCGCCCGTAGAACCGAACGCATCGCCGCCCTGGCAGACGAGTTGCCCGACGCCCTGGCCGTCACGGTCGATGTCACCGACGACGACGGGCCACAGGCCCTGATCGACGCCACGCTCGCCCACTACGGCCGCATCGACGTCCTCGTCAACAACGCCGGAGTCTCCCGGGTGGTCCCAGCCGTCGACGACGACCTCGACGGCTTCCTCCATGAGCTGGCCGTGGACCTCGTGGCCCCATACGAGCTGGCCCGACGGGCCGCCAGATGGTGGATCGCCGAGGGACATCCGGGCGTGGTCATCAACCTCGGCTCGATACTGGGTGCGGGCGCCGGCGGGAAGCTCCGGGTCCCCGGCTACACGGCAGCCAAGGGCGGGCTCCACAACCTGACCCGGGAGCTGGCCGTGGAATGGTCCCGCAGGGGCATACGGGTAAACGCCCTGGCCCCGGCCTGGTTCGAGACGGAGATGAACTCGGACGACATGTTCCACACCGACTCCGGCCGGGCCTATGTCTCGGCCGGAACCCCGATGGGCCGCGGCGGCCGGGCCCACGAGCTGGACGGCGCCCTGCTGCTGCTCGCATCGGACGCCGGCTCCTACCTGACCGGCCACGTCCTGTACGTAGACGGTGGCTGGACCGCCGTCTGACCTGGTTCGTCCGATGTCAGACCGCCAGCTCCTAGACCTAGATGCCTCTGACCAGGCGCTTCTACCCCGCGGACTCCGGGCTTCCTGACGGTGGACCCCCTGACCCCGGTACGCAGTCGATGTCCAGAGCGTCGCGGAGAAACTCCAACTGCACGAGGAGCAGGTTCTCGGCCACCTCGACCTGGGGGGTCATGTGGGTCACCCCGGAGAGCGGCAGCACCCGGTGGGGCCTGCCGGCCTCCAGCAGGGCCTGGGACAGTTGCAGCGTGTGGGCAACCACCACGTTGTCGTCGGCCAGTCCGTGGATGAGGAGCAGGGGACGCTCCAACCACGCCGCCTCCACGCACAGGTCGGTCCGGGCGTAGTTCTCCGGCTCGACCGCCGGATCGCCCAGGTACCGCTCGGTGTAGTGGGTGTCGTAGAGCCGCCAGTCGGTGACCGGCGCACCGGCGATCGCAGCGTGGAACACGTCGGGTCGTCGCAGCACGGCCAGGGCGGCCAGGTAGCCGCCGAACGACCAGCCCCGGACGGCCACACGACCCAGGTCCAGCCTGTCGTCGACCGTCGCCAGGGCCTGCAGGGCATCGACCTGGTCGTCGAGCACGGGGGCCGCCAGGTCGCCGTGCACAGCCCGCTCCCATTCGGGTCCACGCCCGGGTGTGCCCCGGCCGTCGGTGACGACCACGGCGAACCCTTGGTCGGCGAACCACTGCGAGGTCAGGAACTGCCCTCGGGCCCGCTGCACCCGCTGGGCGTGCGGCCCGCCGTAGGGATCCAGCAGCACCGGCAGGGGAGACCCGTCGTGCCCGTCCGGTACCAGCACGGCGGCCCGGAGGTCCCGCTCCCCGACCACGTGGAAGGTGGGTTCCGGTCTGACCATCGGCTCCTCGACATGGCTGGCGATCAGATGGCCACCGGGCAGGACAATGGTGGCCGGAGGTCCGTCCATGCCGGCCGTAGACACCACGACCACACCGCCTCCGACAGCCGCCGATCGCACACCGCCGCCACCGGCCAGCACCTCGGTGGTTCCGTCGAGGGCCACCCGAACCACGTCGACGTCCAGCGGGTCGGTCGACGCCCGCACGACAACGGCACCTTCGCCGTCGATCCCGACCACCGAACGCACCTGCAGCCCGTCCGGGGACACGGCCGCCCCGTCGACCACCAACCGGTTGGTGCCCGCCCTGGATTCCACCGTCACGATGGCGCCGTCGACAAGGCGGGGAGCGCCAGACACCAGGTCCACCCAGAGGTCGTCCACCAGGCAGGTCCGCTCGATGGTCGCTCCGGTGTCCGGATCCACCTCGAGGACGACAAGCGTCTTCTGGTCCCGGGTCTGGGCAACCACGGTCGGTGGTCCATCGGCCGGCCACGCCACGTCCGTCAGGTACTCGAACCTCCCGTCGACCTGCCAGTCCACATCTGTCGTGGTCCCGTCCAGGTCGACCACAGCCAGGCCGACCGCGGCGTTGACCGAACCGGCCGCCGGGTACCGGATGGCCCGTGGCGCCTCCGTCGGGTCCACCGGCGACGAGATCCACCACTCCGAGACACCCGCCGTGTCCACCCGGGCGACCAGCAACCGACTGCCATCCGGCGACCACCAGTGGCCACGGGTACGCCCCATCTCCTCGGCGGCGATGTACTCCGCCGATCCCCACGACACGGTCGGCGTCGATCCACCGATCAGGCGGCGATCTCCCCCAGTGCCGGTCACCCGCAGCGAGGAGCCCGACACGTATGCCACCGCTGCGCCGTCCGGGCTGAGCCGGGGATCGAAGGCATCGCCGGTCGAGGGAAGCTCCACGACGTGAATCGGCGGCGGCTCCGCGTCGCCCGGAGACGTGCCCGGCAGGATCACCTCGGCCAGGAACACCCGCCCGTCCAGAGCGAAGCACACCCGGGAGAGATCGGCCAGGGCGTCGTAGGCGACGATTCCCGAACCCGACTCACGCACCCGCTCGCGTCGAGCGAGCTCTGCGGCCGGCAGGTCGCCGGGGTCGGTGCCGGCGAGGAGTTCCTCCGGGTCGACGACCAGGCTCTCCTCCCGGTTCGCGGGGTCGAACAGCCACAGTGCGTTGACCGGGTCGTCGCCGGAGGCGGAGCGCAGGAACAGCACCCGCGACCCATCGTCGGCCACGCGGACGTCCCGTGGAGCCCCGCACGTGAACCGGCGAGTCCGAGCGTGCTGTCGGGGAAAGCTCTCCGGCTGGTCGGCCACGTACGGAGACTAGGGCGCACCTCCCTGGGGATCGGTGGCCACCGCCGACGCTGCGATCGTGGTGCGGTGCCCGGGCGGGCAGAGCCTCGGATTGGCAGGCACCTCCAGCCACTGGGACGATGCCGGCGGTCACCAGGATCGTCGGGAGGAGAGGACATGAAGCTGGGCCTCAGCTTGGGCTACTGGGGGGCCCAACCCCCCACCGACCTGGTGCCGCTCGTGCAGGAGGCCGAGCGCCTCGGGTACGACGCCGTCTGGACCGCCGAGTGCTGGGGATCGGATGCCTTCTCCCCGCTCGTGTACCTGGCCGCCCACACAGAACGCATCCGCCTGGGCACCGGAATCGTCCAGATGGCAGCACGCACTCCCACGGCAACGGCCATGCACGCCGTCACCCTCGACCACCTCTCTGACGGCAGGCTCATCCTGGGCCTGGGGGTGTCAGGGCCCCAGGTGGTGGAGGGCTGGTACGGACGGCCCTCGAACCGTCCGCTGGCCCGCACCCGGGAGTACGTCGAGGTCCTCCGTCGGGCATTCCGGCGCGACGACCACCTGTCCTTCGACGGCGAGTTCCACCAGCACCCGTACACCGGGGAGGGCTCCAGCGGACTGGGAAAGCCGCTGAAGGTCATGACGCACCCGTTGCGGGCCGACATCCCGATCTTCATCGGCGCCGAGGGGCCGAAGAACGTCACCCAGACGGCCGAGATCGCCGACGGTTGGTTGCCGCTCTACTACTCGCCTTACCGCCAGGAGGTGTACGCCGACCAGCTGGCCTCCCGTCCGGACCACTTCGAGATCGCCCTCAACCTGGCTGTCACGGTCACCAAGGACGACTCCGCCGACGCCATCTCCGCTGCGCTGCTGCCCATCAAGGCCATGCTCGGCTTCTACATCGGAGGCATGGGGGCGAAGGGCCAGAACTACCACACGAAGCTGATGGCCCGAATGGGCTTCGAAGCCGAGGCACACCGGATCCAGGACCTCTTCCTGGAGGGCCGCCGTGACGAGGCCGTCGCCACGGTGCCCGATGGGTTCGCCGACGAGATCTCGCTCGTCGGTACGACCGAGCGGATACGCGAACGCCTGGAGGCATTCGCAGACAGCCCGGTCACCATGCTGAACGTGGCGCCGCGCTCCACCAGCCACCTCCGCCAGGTCGCCGAGCTGATCCTGGCCTGAGCGCCCCGTCCGCCAGATCACCTAGTTGATCCTGACCTGAGCGCACCGCCCACAGACCTTCCCGAGGGCGAAAACCGGTGCTCTCGGCTATCCCGGACCGCCGCCTACGTGTAGTTTCCGCGCCGTGCCGACGGGCCGTGGGGTCACCATCCGTGCGGCGGTGAGCCGCGGCGTCGGCCTCCTGCCGAGCATCGAGGAACTCCACCTCGACGCGCCGAACCACGACGAGGTCAGGGTGGCGGTCGAGGCCTGCGCCGTCTGCCACTCCGACCTGAGCTATGTGGACGGGACCTGGGCCACGGAGTTCCCCCTGGTGCTCGGGCACGAGGCATCAGGACACGTCGCCGAGATCGGCGACCGTGTAACCGACCTGACAGTCGGCGATCCGGTGGTCGTCTCGTTGATCCGCACCTGCGGCGAGTGCCAGGCCTGTCGCAGGGGCCGTGACGTGGCCTGCACCGGTGATCTGGCGCTGAACGGCCGGAGCCCGCTGGCCGATGCCGCCGGAACCCGGATCCCCCAGGGCCTGAACGTCGCCGCCTTCGCCACCCAGGTGGTGGTACACCGCTCCCAGGTGGTGCCGGTCCCCGACGACGTGGACCTGGTCGAGGCCTCGTTGCTGGGCTGCGGGGTCCTGACAGGCTCGGGAGCCGTGACCAACACGGCAGGCGTGGCCGCCGGCGAGACGGTGGTAGTCGTGGGCTGCGGGGGCGTCGGCATCGGCGCCATCCAGGCGGCCCGCATCGCCGGTGCGGCGCCGATCATCGCCGTAGAGCCCCTCGTCGAGAAGCGCGACGCTGCACTCGGATTCGGTGCCACGCATGCCCTGGACCCGGCCACAGACGACCTTGCAGCAGCCATCCGATCAACCACGGGCGGATCACTCGCAGACCACGTGTTCATCACGACGGGCACACCGGCCGCGCTGGACGGCGCCATCGACCTTCTCGCCCCCATGGGCAACCTGGTGATCGTCGGCATGCCGGCCGACGACGTGACCATCCAGATCACCCCCAGCCGGCTGGCGGCCGCCAACCAGTCGATCCTCGGCTGCAAGATGGGCGCGGCGCGGGTCGCCGTCGACGTGCCGGCGCTGATCGAACACCACCGGACCGGACGCCTGGACCTGGCGGGCATGGTCACCTCCACCCATCCACTCGACGACCTGGCCGCCGCCTTCGATGAGGTCCGCCGGGGTGAGGTACTGCGAACGGTGATCCTGCCCAACGCCCCCGTCCTCACGGATGTCGCGGACGCCACGGGGACCCCGGCATGACGCAGACCAGCCGTGACATGAAGGGCGCCCGGACATGAAGCTGACCGGCATCGAGACGTTCGTGGTCGGCAACCCGCCACCTCGCCATGGCGGCCGCTACTTCATCTTCGTGAAGTTGACTACCGACGACGGGATAGACGGCATCGGCGAGGCATACGTGGCCACCGTCGGACCGCACCTGGTGGCCGACATGCTGGTCGACGTGGCCGAGCGCCACCTGATGGGCCACAGCCCCTTCGACGTGGAGTCGTTCTGGCGCCGGGCCTACGGCAGCGGCTACGCCCTGCGTCCAGACCCGACGCTCTGCGGGGTGTTGAGCGCGCTGGAGATCGCCTGCTGGGACATCATCGGCAAGGCCACCGGTCGTCCCGTCTACGACCTGCTGGGCGGACGGGTCCACGAAGGGCTACGGACCTACACCTACCTGTACCCGGACGACGAGGACGCCTACGCCCCCAAGGACGGGCCGAACCTCTACACGGACGCCGACCTGGCCGCCGAGGCCGCCGTCCGGGCCGTAGAGATGGGGTTCACCGGTATCAAGTTCGACCCGGCCGGGCCCTACTCCGTCTTCGACGGGCGCCAGCCCTCGCTGGAACGCCTGGACCTGTCCGAGCGCTACACCCGTACCATCCGCGAGGCGGTCGGGAGCCGGGCCGACCTGCTCTTCGGCACCCACGGCCAGTTCACACCATCGGGCGCGCTGCGCCTCGCCCGTCGCCTGGAGGCCTACGACCCGCTGTGGTTCGAGGAACCGGTTCCACCGGACGACCTTGAGGGCATGGCCCGGGTGGCCGCCGGAACCACCATTCCGGTGGCCACCGGTGAGCGGCTCACCACAGTCTCCGAGTTCGCCGCCGTGCTGCGGGCCGGAGCGGCGTCGATCCTGCAACCCGACCTGGGGCGCAGCGGCGGGATCCTCCAGGGCAAGAAGATCGCCTCGATCGGCGAGGTCCACCAGGCGCTGCTGGCCCCCCACTGCTACTGCGGGCCCGTGGTAGCCGCCGCCAACATCGCCCTCGCAACGTGCACGCCCAACTTCCTGATCCTGGAATCCATCGACCGGTGGGACGGCTTCCACGCCGAGTTGCTGGAGACGCCCATCCGATGGGAGGACGGCATGGTCATCCCGTCAACCGAGCCGGGCCTCGGCGTGGTCCTCGACGTTGCCGTCGCCCGGGCCAACCCGTACGACGGCGACGAGCTGCACCTGGCCCCCGAGGAGGACCCGATGCCGTTCAGCGAGGGCCTGTGAGACTTCTCGGTGAGGTGACCGGCCCTGTCGGACCGGACACGGGCCCTGTCGGACGGGACGCGGTACCACCATGCCGCGGGCCGGTCGGCAGCTGACCATGGGACAGTCGCGCCGGGGGCGGTTGAGCGGCCGGGCGAAGACCCGGGACGTCATCGGCGAACAGCCACCGTTCGCCCAGCCACGCATGAGGTTCGATCCGCTCCGGGCGGTGTCCGACGACGAGTTGGAGTCCATCCACCGGGCCTCGCTACGGGTCCTCGCCGAGACCGGCATCGACTTTCTGGACGACACGGCTCGCCGGCAGTTGATGGACGCCGGATGCGACGTTGACGGCAACCGGGTGCGGTTCGACCCGGACCTGGTCCTTCGGCTGGTCTCCACGGCACCCGAGCAGTTCACCGTCCACGCTCCGAACCCGGCCCGGAACCTGCACATCGGCGGCGACCTCATCACCTACACCAGCGTGGCCAGCCCACCGTTCGTGACCGGCCTGGGCCGGGACCGGCGCGACGGCAACCGGGAGGACTACCGGAACCTGCTCCGGATGGGCCAGGTCCTGAACGCCGTGCACACCGTCGCCGGCTATCCGGTGGAGCCCATGGACCTCCACCCGTCGGTCCGCCACCTGCACGCCACCCACGACATGCTCACGCTGTCCGACAAGGTGCCGTTCGTCTACAGCCTCAGCCGCCAGCGGAACATCGACGCCATCGAGATGACCAGGATCGCCCGAGGCGTCGACCAGGACACGATCAGCGAGGAGCCGTCGCTCTACTCGGTGATAAACACCAGTACCCCGCTGCGCTACGACACGGTGATGCTCCACGGCATCCAGGAGATGTCGGCCCGCAACCAGGTCATCGTCATTACCCCGTTCACCCTGGCCGGTGCCATGGCCCCCGTGACCGTCGCCGGCGCCCTCGTGCTGCAGAACGCCGAGGCCCTGGCCGGCATCGCCTACACCCAGGTCGTCCGGACCGGTGCCCCGGTCATCTACGGCGGCTTCACCTCCAACGTCGACATGCGGTCCGGCGCACCGGCCTTCGGCACCCCCGAGTACTGGAAGGCCTGCCTGATCGGTGGCCAACTGGCACGCCGCTACCGTCTCCCCTACCGGTCCTCGAACGTGAACGCATCGAACAGCGTGGACGCCCAGTCGGCCTACGAGAGCGTCATCGCCATATGGGGCGCGATCATGGGAGGGGTGAACCTGCTGCTCCACGGCGCCGGCTGGCTGGAAGGAGGCCTCCTGACCTCCTACGAAAAGATGGTCATCGACGCCGACATCCTGAACATGGTGAGCTCGATGCTCGAACCGGTGGCCATCGACGACGCCTCCCTGGCCGTCGAGGCCATCGCCGAGGTCGGACCGGCCGGGCACTTCTTCGGGACCCAGCACACCCAGGACCGCTACGCCACCGAACACTTCCAGCCCATGGTCTCGTCGTGGGCCAACTACGAGACGTGGGACGAGGGTGGCCGGGTCGAGGCCCACCAGCGGGCCGAGAAGCTGGCCCGGCAGGTCATCGACGCCCATGTAGACCCGCCAATGGACGCCGCCATCCGGGCCGAGTTGGACGCCTTCGTGGAACGCCGCGTCGCCGAGGGCGGCGTCGAGACGGACTTCTGACCACGCCCGACCGCCCAAGGAACACCGGCAATATGAACACCGCAGGAGTAGCACCAGCAGCATGAAGACCAGCGCACAGGCCGTGGTGATAGGCGGCGGCGTCATCGGTGCAAGCGTGCTCTACCACCTCACCCAGGCCGGCTGGACCGACGTGGTCCTCCTCGAGCGCCGGGAACTCACCGCCGGCTCCACGTGGCATGCGGCGGGCGGCATGCACACCATCAACGGCGACCCCAACGTGGCCGCCCTGCAGCGCTACACCGTGCAGCTCTACGAAGAGTTGGAGCAGACCTCGGGCGTGGCGTGTGGCGTGCACCTCACCGGCGAGGTGATGCTGGCCGACAGCGAGGACCGCATGGACTGGCTACGCATGGTCCACGCCCGCGGTCGCTACCTGGACATGCAGACCGAGCTCATCTCGGTTACCGAGGCAAAGGAGAAGATCCCCTTCCTCGTAGAGGAGCACTTCGTCGGTGCCCTGTGGGACCCGGTGGGCGGCCACGTGGACCCGTCAGGCGTCACCAACGCCTATGCCACCGCGGCCCGCATGGCCGGTGCCGAGGTGTACCGGAACACATGGGCATACGACATCGTGGCCAACCCGGACGGCACCTGGGACGTCGTGACCGAACGGGGGACCATCACCTGCGAGCACTTCGTGAACTGCGGCGGCCTATGGGCCCGCGAGGTGGGCCGCATGTGCGGGCTGGAGCTGCCCGTCCTGGCCATGGAACACCAGTACCTGGTCACCGAGGAGCTCCCGGAGATCCGCCCGTGGCTGGAGGCCACAGGAGGCCATGGCATCGGAGCCATCGACTTCGGCGGCGAGATCTACACCCGGGCGGAGGGTGGCGGCCTGCTGCTCGGCACCTACGAGCAGGCCTGCGTGCCGTGGTCGACCACCGAGACACCGTGGGACTTCGGCGCGCAGCTCCTCACACCGGACCTGGAGCGCATCGCCCCGTCACTGTCGGTCGGCTTCGAGCACTTCGAGATCTTCGCCGACGCCGGCATCAGGAACGTCGTCAACGGCCCGTTCACCTTTGCCCCCGACGGCAACCCGCTGATCGGCCCCGTCCGAGGCCAACGGGGGCACTGGGTGGCGTGCGGGGTCATGGCCGGCCTCAGCCAGGGCGGTGGGGTCGGCCTGGCCATGGCCAACTGGATGACGGCCGGTGACCCGGGCTTCGACGTGTGGGGCATGGATGTGGCCCGCTTCGGCGACTGGACCACGCCGTCGTACACCAGGACGAAGGTCATGGAGAACTACAGCCGCCGGTTCTCCATCCCGTTTCCCAACGAGGAGCTACCGGCCGGTCGACCCCTTTACACCTCGCCCATCCACGACCAGCTCACCGAGGCCAACGCCGTGTGGGGCTCGGCCTACGGCCTGGAGTACGCCCTGTGGTTCCAGCGGAAAGGCGTCGATCCGGTCGAGGACGTAACGTTCCACCGGTCCAACGCATTCGACGTGGTGGCCACCGAGGTCCAGGCGGTACGCACCGGCGTGGGCCTCATCGAGACGACCGGCTTCGCCAAGCACCGGTTCACCGGTCCCGGCGCACGGTCCTTCCTGGACCGGATCATGGCCAACCGCATCCCGGAGGCCGGCCGCATGGCCCTGACCCCCATGCTCAACGAGCACGGAATGCTGGTCGGCGACTTCACCGTGGCGACCATGACCACGGCGGCCGACCCGTCCGAGTCGTCCGAAGGGCCCGAGCAGTTCATCGTGTTCGGAACCGGGGCTGCCGAGGGCCACCACGAGCGCTGGTTCCGGTCACACCTTCAGACCGCCGGGGAAGGGGTCGCCTACCGGCCGCTCTCCCATGAGATGGCGGGCCTCTCGATCGCCGGCCCGGCGGCCCGCGACCTGCTGGCGTCGCTGACCGACCAGGACGTCTCCAACGATGCCTTCCGGTTCCTCGACGTTCGGAGGATGGACCTCGGCATGGTCCCGACCCTCGTGGCACGGATCAGCTTCACCGGCGACCTGGGTTACGAGTTTTGGGTCCCGGCGTCGCTCCAGAGGTGCCTGTTCAACCTGATCCTCGAAGCCGGGAAGCCGCACGGCATCCGCCTGTTTGGCCTCCGGGCCCTGGATTCGATGCGCTTCGACAAGGGCTTCGGGGCCTGGGCGTCAGAGTACCGACCCATCTACACGCCGTGGGAGGCTGGCATGGACCGGTTCGTGAAGTTGGACAAGGGCGACTTCGTCGGACGGGACGCCGCAGTCGCCTCGCTCACCGTGGGCCCCGAACGGCGCCTGTGCCTGTTCACCGTCGACGTCGATGGCGCCGACGTGCTGGGCGACGAGCCCATCTGGCACGACGGTGAGGTCGTGGGGTGGGCCACCTCGGGTGGCTACGCCCACTGGTCGGAGGCATCGTGCGCCCTGGGGTACCTGCCAGTCGACCTCGCCGGAGCCGACACGCCGTCGGCGGGCTTCGAGGTCGAGGTGCTGGGCGTCCGACGTGCCGCCACCCGACTGGACGAGCCACTGTTCGACCCGTCCGGGTCGCGCATGCGATCCTGAGGACCGATTCCAGAACCGGATGCAAGGCACCAGCCACCAGACGCCATGACCGAACTGAACACGAGGTACCGGACACGATGACGGGATTCCTTGCAGGCTCACGGGACACCGGTGTCCCGGCGACATGAGCGGCCACCCTGTGGTCCGGGACGACCAGGACGATGCGATGGTGCGACGGGCAGCGACCGTCGGGCACCGCATGGCCATGGGCCCCGGCGAGCCGGCACTGACCGAGTGGGCGGCAGCCGGACTGACCCTGCCCGACGAGACGGCCCTGATGCGCTACCGGCTGGACCGCATCGCCGGCCGGCTGGCAGACGACCTGGACGGGATCCTCCTGTTCGACCCCATGAACGTCATGTACGCCACCTACGCCCCGAACATGCAGGTCTGGCTACTCCACAACCAGGCCAGGTATGCCTTCGTGGGGGCCGACAGTCGCCTGATCCTCTTCGACTACCCCAACTGCGAGTTCCTGTCGGCCCACAACCCGTACGTCGACGAGGTGCGACCGGCCACCACCTTCACCTACTTCCTGGCCGGCGACCGGGCCGACGGCCTGGCCAAGGGATTCGCTTCGGAGATCGCCGACCTCGTGTCCACCCACGGGGGCGGCGGCCGACGCCTGGCCGTCGACTCGTCCACCACCCTGGGCATCACCGCCCTCCAGGACCAGGGGATCACCCTCGTCGAGGGCACCCGGGTAATGGAGGAGGCGCGCAAGATCAAGGGACCTGACGAGATCGCCGCCATGCGATGCTCGCTGGAGGGCACCCGGGTGGCCTGCCGGAAGATGTTCGAGGCAATGAGACCCGGCATGAGCGAGAACCAGCTCTGGGGCGTGCTGTGGGCCGAGATGCTGGCCCGCCACGGCGAATGGATGGAGTGCCGCCTGCTCTCCTCCGGCGACCGGACGAACCCCTGGTTCCAGGAGTGCAGCAGCTCGGTCATCCGGAACGGCGACGTGGTGGCCTTCGACACCGACCTTGTGGGCGCCTACGGAATGATGTCGGACATATCCCGGACGTGGGTGTGCGGCGACGCCGCTCCCACTCCTGAGGCCCGCCACGCCCATGCCCTGGCCCTCGAACAGGTCACTCGGAACATCGAACTACTCCAGCCGGGTGCCACCTTCCACGACATCGTCCACCGCTCCTGGGCGCCACCTGAAGAGGAGTACCGGCACTATTCGGTGCTGTTCCACGGTGTGGGGCAGTGCGACGAGTACCCCAGCATCCCCTTCCCGAGTGCGTGGGAGGCCTCGGGGTACGACGGCATGCTGGAGCCCGGCATGGTCATGGCCGTCGAGGCCTACGTAGGCGCCCGCTCCGGCGGCCAGGGCGTGAAGTTGGAGAACCAGGTTCTCATCACCGAGGACGGCCACGAGAACCTGAGCCCGTGGACCCTGGACCTCGACCGGTTCGAGGTGCTGTGAGCCCGCCAGACGAGAAGTTCACCGACCTGATCCGGAAGATCATGCCGTTCTGTGAGGTACTCGGGTTGTCGGTCGTCAGCGCCACGCCCCAGCGGGTGGAGGCCACGGCCGACTGGGCCGAGGAGCGCACGACGGTGTTCGGCGGCCTGCATGGCGGCTACATCATGGCCATCGCAGACTCGGTCGGTGCACTGTGCGCGTCACAGAACCTCCCGGAGGGCGCGGGCACCTCCACCATCGAATCCAAGACGAACTTCCTGCGTCCGGTGACCTGTGGAACCGTCACGATCGTGGCCACGCCGATTCACGTGGGACGCACCACCATCGTCGTCCAGACCGAGGTCACCCGTGACGACGGCAAGCCGGTGTCGCTGACCATCCAGACCCAGACGGTCCAGCCGGGTTCCTGAGGAAGGCCGGGCTACCGCCAGTCAACCGGCTTCTGCGACCCGTGGGCGAGGACCTGTCGCCACCTTGCGGTTCGAGGGGCTAGCGCCCCTCGAACTCGGGTTGCCGCTTCTCGATCCAGGCCCGCGCGGCCTCCCTAGTGTCCTGCGTCCCGAAGTTGGTGGCCTGGGCCTGGCCCTCGGCCTCCAGGGCCTGGGACATCGACGTCTGCGCGCCGTTGTTCAACAACGCCTTGCTCATGGACAGGGCCAGGGGCGGACCCGCCGCGATCCGTTCCACCACGTCGGCCACGTGGGCATCCAGGTCGGCTTCGGCCACGATCCGGTTGACCAGACCGATGCGGTCGGCCTCGGCCGCATCGATGACCTCGGCCAGCAGGGCCAGTTCCTTGGCCCGGTGCAGGCCAACCCGTCGGGGAAGCACCCATGACCCTCCGAAGTCGATCGTGAGCCCACGGCGGGCGAAGATTTCCGAGAACCGGGCCGTGTCGGCCGCATAGACGAGGTCGCACCCCAGTGCCATGTTGAGGCCGGCCCCCGCTGCCACGCCGAACACCTTGGCCACCACCGGATGCTGGCACTCATGGAGAGCCTGGGCCGATGCCTTGATCTGGCGGAGATTACGAAGGGGGTTGCTGGTCACGGCTCCGCTGGCCCGCTCCGACTGGCCACCCACGTCGGCCCCCGAGCAGAAGTTGCCACCGGCTCCGGTCAGCACGACAGCCCGAACGGACTCGTCCGCGTGCAGGTCCCGGAAGATCCGTCCGAAGTCCCGGAACATCCGGCCTGTCATCGCGTTCATGACCTCGGGTCGGTTCATGGTCACGGTGACCACGTCGCCGTCCCGCTCCACGTCCAGCCCCTCGGCTCCCTCGATCACGCTTCCCACGATGCTCTTCCAATCTCCGTCGTCCCGTCGACCGACCATAAACCCGCGTCGGAACGTGCCACCCATCCGGCGACCCGCCAGTCCCCTGGCACGGGGAGCAGCCATACCCGTCGGTATGGTCAGCCCATGGACCTTGATCTGACGGAGGATCAGAACACGATCCGCCAGGTCTTCGCCGACTTCTTCTCGTCGGAGGCCGGACCGGGGCGGGCCCGAGGCGCCGAACCGGTCGGGTTCGATCCCGTGGCCTGGGAGCGCCTCCAGCAGACCGGCGCCCCCGGCATGGGCGTACCCGAGTCGCTGGGCGGTGGTGGTGCGACGTTGGCGGACCTGACCGTCGTCGTCGAGGAGGCAGGTGCACACATCGCCCCCCTTCCCGTTGTCGACCACATGGTCACCGCCCGCCTGCTGGCCACCGTCGGCGCCTGTGACGACGATGTCCTGACCGGCGCCATGGTCGTCGGCCTGGCCATCCGACCCCCGGTGGGCGACATGGTCCGTACCGTTCCCACCGGTGCAGTGGCCTCACGGGTGGTGGCGCTGGACGGCGAGGTCCTGCTGGCCGTGGACGGCGGCCCGGGCACCCACTTGGAAAACCACGGCTGCCTGCCCCTGGCCCACCGGCCGCTGGATGGCGCCACAGTGCTGGCCGATGGTCCCGACGCCGTGGCAGCCCACTCCCGGGCCCTCGACGAGTGGCGCACCCTGACGTCGGCGACGCTGGTCGGCATCACCCGCACGGCGCTGGACCTGGGCGTCGACTACGTGAAGGAACGGAAGCAGTTCGGGCGAGCGGTCGGCAGCTTCCAGGCCATCCAGCACCTGCTGGCCGACCTCCCCGGGCTGCTGGACGGCGCACGGCTCCTGACTGCCAAGGCGGCCTGGGCCGGTGACAGGGCCGAAGCCGGCCAGCCGGGCATCGCCGACGCCGGCGACAACGAGATCACCGACTTCGCCACGCTGGCCGGCATGGCACTCGTGGTGGCGGGCGAGGCGGCGACCCTGGCCACCGACCGCAGCCTCCACGTGCACGGTGGCTACGGCTTCAGCGAGGAGTACGACATACAGCTGTACTTCCGACGGGCCCGGGCCCTCGCCGTGCTCCTGGACGATCCGGCCCGGGAGTGCCGTCGCCTGGCCGACCTGCTCCTCGGCCCGGCGCCGGCTTCCGGCCCCCCGGTGTCGGGGCCCGACGCGAATCCCGAATCCGACGCGAATCCCAAACCCCACGGGAAGGGCGAGCCTCACGAAGGTCCCGATGCCCTGGTGACGGGAGCCACCGCCTGATGGACTTCACCCTCAGCCCCCGGGCCGCCGAGTTCCGCTCCAACGTGAAGGCGTTCATAGCCGAGAACCTGACCACCGACGTGGTCGATGCGATGCACGCCTCGGGCACCTTCAACGACAAGGCCTTCAACGCGGCGTTGGCCGACGCAGGCCTGCTGGCCGGGGCGGTCCCCGGCTACGGCGACCGGGACCCCATCGAGCTCTACATCCTCTTCAACGAGTTGGAGAAAGCCGGTGCCCCGTACGACGGTCTGGCCGTCTCCATGCTGGTGGCAGGCGTGATCAACGCCGTCGGTACCGACTTCCACAGGTCCGAGGTCATGGAGAAGCTGCTGACCGGTCGCTTCAACTGCTGCCTCGGCTACAGCGAGCCCGACCACGGCTCGGACCTGGCCGCCATCACGACCAGGGCCGTGCGGGATGGCGACCAGTGGGTCATCACCGGCCAGAAGATGTGGACCACGATGGCCCACGAGGCCGACTGGGTCATCCTGCTCACCCGGACCGACCCGGACGCGCCCAGGCACAAGGGCCTCACCATGTTCCTCGTGCCCATGGACACCCCGGGCATCGAGGTCCAGCCCGTTCCGACCATGGCCACCGAACGCACCAACGCCACCTTCTACGACGACGTCCGGGTGGGCGACGAGTGGCGCCTCGGCGACCTGCACGGTGGCTGGGCTGTCATGGGCGTGGCCCTGGCATTCGAACGCGGGGTCATGGGTGGAACCAATCCGGCGGTACCCCTGTTGCGCCATGTGAGGGACTGGGCCGCCGGCACCCCGTCGCCCGACGGCGCCACCATGCTCCACGATCCACTCCTGCGGGAGCGTCTGGCCCGCACCGCCATAGCCAACCAGGTCTCGCAACTCCTGACCCTCCGTGCGGCGTGGATCGCCGCAACCGGAGGTCTCCCGGGTCTGGAGGGCTCCATGGCGAAGTTGTACTCAACCGGGCGTTACCAGCAGGCCGTGGGGTGGTTCCAGGAGATGGCTGGCGCCGAGGGCCTGCTGGGCTTCGGCGTGGACGGGGCGGCGGCCGATGGCTGGATCGACTACGACGCCAAGCATTCACCCGTGACCACCATCTACGGTGGCACCACCGAGATCAACCGCAACAACGTGGCCGAACGGCACCTGGGGCTGCCCCGGGCCCGGTAGCTCCGTTGCCCTGACGGCGCGGTATCCAGGACCCCGGCGCCGGCCTGGCGACTCGGCGCCGATGGCTCAGTCGAGCAAACGGTCCCTGAGGTCGGCCAGGCGCTGGTCGGTGAAGCCGAACCCGTCACGGAGCATGCTGGACGCCCCACCCCAGTGGTCATCCACCGCAGCCAGTTGGGCCTCTATGTACCCGGGTGCCACCTCCATGAACGGCCCGGCCAGTTCCAGGGCCTCTTCCGACATCCACCCCCGGTCGACCATCGCGGCGGCACTCCGGGCAGCGCCGCGGTTGCTCTCCAGGTAGTGCACGACGATGGCATCGCGCTCCACGCCCAGGGCCAGAAGCACCACGGTGGCCGTCCACCCGGCCCGGTCCTTGCCTGCCGAGCAGTGCCACACCACCGGCCACCGGTCCGGATCGGTCACCACGTCCACGACCCGCCGAAACGCCGCCACCCGTCCGGGATCGGTGGCCATGCGGCGGGCCCCGGCCGTGCTGATGGCCAATGCCCTGCCGTCGCCCCACGCCTCGCGCATGGACGCCAGGTCGCCGCCCGTGATGAGCGCCCGTATTTCGGCCCCCAGGCCCGAGTCGTCGGAGATCGGAACGGCAACCTCGTCAATACCATCGGCCATCCGGTCGGGCCCGTCGGCCGCCAGGTCGTGGTCGGTCCGCAGGTCCACCACCGTCCGCATGCCCAGGGCGTGGAGTCGAGCCAGGTCCGCGTCGGTTGCTCGCGCCAGGTGCCCGGAGCGCCACAACAGGCCGGTAGCGGTGGCCCGCGCGTCGGTGGTGGGCAGACCACCGATCCCCCGGAAGTTCTCGATCCCGTCCATCACCGGGGACACGTCTGCCGTGTCCGGGATCTCCTGCGCATCCGAGACTTCCGCTGTGTCAGCCACGTCCGCATCGTGGCATGGTCCGGTCCCGGAACTCCTGTCAGGTCGTCGTACGATCGGGAGATGCCCGACGCCCGGCCACACGGTTCCGAGGTCCTGCTCGTCGACGACCCGAGGCCCGGGGTGCGACGCCTGACCCTGAACCGTCCCGAGAAGCGCAACGCCATGGACAACGCCCTACGGGGCGCCCTGTTCGAAGCCCTCCGGGATGCCGACCGCGACGATGACGTCCACCTCACGGTGTTGCGCGGTGCCGGACCGTGCTTCTCGTCCGGCTACGACCTCGGCTCGGACCTCAAGGCCGATCGCCCGTCGTACACCCCGGAAGGGGACGGCTCATGGGCCCGCCACGTCACGGACGGCTGGCTGTCGCTGTGGGACCTGGCCAAGCCGGTCATCGCCCAGGTCCACGGCTACGCCATGGCCGGGGGCTCCGAGCTGGCCGCCGCCTGCGACCTCGTCTACCTGGCCGACGACGCCACCATCTCGCACCCGGTCCTGCGAGTGGCCGGGACCCCGGACTTCGCCGTACACCCCTGGTTGGTCGGCCTCCGCAATGCCATGGAGATGGTCCTGACCGGCGACGCCGTGGACGCCGCCGAGGCGGTACGGATCGGCTACGCCAACCGGGCCTTCCCGGCCGACGAGTTGGAGGAACGCGTCCTGGACATCGCCGAACGGATCGCCGGTGTGCCCCACGAACTGCTTCAGCTCAACAAGCGCTGGGTCTACCGGGCCATGGACGCCATGGGCGCGCGGACGGCCATACGTGCCGCCTCGGACCTTCAGGGCCTGGCGCCCCATATCCCGGCCATCCAGGAGAACCTGCAGGCCCTCAGGGACCGGATCCGCGACGCCGCCAGGTCGCCATCGGCTGACGGCTGACACAGCAGTCCCGGCGTGAGACATCGGGCTCCCCCATGCGGGGGTGACCCCAACTAGCCGGTCCCTTCAGGCGCCGGCTGCCGCCTTCGACCCACCTCGGGCCAGACGGGCCTCGAAGGCCTCGGCCTGGGTGATCAGGGTTACGGGGATTGCCAGGATCTTCGCCTGGAGCTCCGAGGCACGGGCGTCCAGCCCAACCAACGACTCGATCTTCCAGTGGCGCAGGAGGGGCTGGAGCACCTGCTCGGCATGGATCCGCAGGTTGTAGATCCCTGCTCGGGCGATGGCCACGGCCCGCCGGTTGAAGTTGGGGATACCGGTGCCCGGCATCCGGAAGTCGGCCAGCGCAGCATGGATGGCCTCCAGGACCAGCCCGGGTGCCTCACGCAGCATTGCCGTGGTGACCCCCCGATAGAACATGAAGTGGTGGTTCTCGTCGACCGCCACCCGCGTCATAACCTCGTGGGCCACCGGGCAGTCGGCCTTCACCCCGGCGTTCCGGTGACTGATCCTGGTGGCCAGCTCCTGGGCCGACGTGTAGGCGAATATCTCTATCGGACACGGCGCTCCGTAGCTCCACCCCTTCGTCACGGTGGCCAACCGTTCGTCCTCCAGTTGCGCCGGATCACAGTTACGGCTGGCGAGCAGGTAGTTCCGGATGGCGATGGAGTGCTGACCCTCCTCGGCCGTCCAGAGGCGGGACCACTCGGCCATCGGCGAATCCTCGGCGAAGCTCCCGGCGATCTTGGCGTGGTAGTAGGGCAGGTTGTCTTCGGTCAGCAGGTTCAGCTGGAGCGCCGTCCGCACCTCTGGGGAGAGGGTGGCCTGGGACTCGTCCCACGGCTCGTCCCGGAAACTGCGACCCTGCTCCCACGGCACGACCTCGTGGGCGTACCAGTGCTGGCGCCGCTTCCGGTGCTCGCCCATGAGCCGGGAGATCTCCGGCTCGACGGACGAGACCAACTCCAACGATTCGGCAGTGGCGGTCACAGCGCTCCGATCCCTCGGCCCGGTATTAGGGACAGGATACGTCCCCCGGGGGAACCCGGCACCCTGGAGGGGCGCTCCCGTCCGATCAGTCGGCGATGGCCGGCTCGAGCTCGTCGTAGGTCTTGTTCCGACGGAACTCGGTGAGGATCTTCTTGGACGTCGTGGCAAGGATCGCTCCGGCGAACATCGTCAGGAAGGCGCCGGCGCCGGTGACGACATTTAGGTCTGATACCCGGGCCAAACTGGCGATCCAGACGATTCCGATGAGCGCGAGGCCTCCGCCCACTCCAGCCACCATGGCACTCCAGCGCCATCTTCGGTTCTCGTCAAGGCCCAGCAGCCCCGATGCCGGCACGGTGAGCGCCGCGCCGATGAGAGCCACTCCGATAGCCAGAGAACCGAGCCCACCACCGTCTTCGGAAAGCCCGTCGGTGACCACCAGGGCAGTCATTCGGTACTTGTTGCGGAGCGAGACGGCGATGGCAGCGTTGGATGCCGCCATGGCCGGAAACTCGTTCGTCTCGTCCCGAAGTCGAATCAGTTCCGCCTTGACGTCTTCGGGAAGGTCCGTGGCTGAACGTTCGTCGAAAGTCCAACCGGAAATCGAACCGACCAGGACCAGGACAACGGCGAGGATGCCCACGGCCATGTGACCCCAGCCGATGATTCGGTCCAGGGGTCGGAAAGCCGAATATGGCGCCGTCTGCAGGGCCAGTACTGCTCCAGCCAGCATCACGGCGCTGGCCACGATGGCCAGCATCACGCCCGGTCCGTGGTTGTAGGTCTCGACGGAGTCGAAGGGGGACACCACCTGGTAGGTGAGGGCGGCAACCAGCATGCAACTCGAGGTGATGATCATGGCGTCAGCTGAGAACCAGCGAGAGCCCGACCGCATGATGATCACGGTCATCACGCCGATGGTGAGGGTGGCCAACAACTGGATGTCGAGGAACACCGCCGAGTCGCCGGAGCCGAGGCTCCCGATGACCAGCCATCGAAGGGCTAGGCCACTTACCAGCGCTCCCAGAATGGTGATCCGCTGCTCGGAACCGGTTCCGTCGAGTACGCGGTAGACGGCCCCGGCCAGGGCGAGGGCCACCAGGTCCTTGACGTCGAGCACGGTCGACAGCGGTGCGACGGCCATGCCAACGACGGCGACCGCCGCAGCGGCCGCCAGGTTGTTCCAGGTCTTTCGGTCCGCCTCGAACAGGCTCGTGTTGTTCAGGGTGGCCAGGACGATCGCTCCGAGGGCGAGAACGATCACGGCGAGGACCTCTCCGCCCACACCGATCGGCCCTTCAAAGAGGTGCCCGAGCAGGCCCGCGGCAACGGCCCAGGCCCCGACCATCTGCCAGGACACCGGAATCACCACCCGCGCCAGGCCAAGAGCAAGGCCCAGGATCGCCGTAATCCCAAAGGTCTCGATGGCTACTGACCAGACCGCCTGGGCCTCATAGCCCTGAAGGTTGCTGAGCGTCGTATACCCGTCGAACTGGCCAAGGATCGGGTACATGCAGATGGCGATGAACGCGCCGACCACCAGGGATACCAGGCCTGCAGGACCTCGCAGCCGTCCGATCCCGCCCGTCCAGAAGATGCAGGAGACGGCAGCGAAGACGGAAAAGAAGCCCAGGGCCATAACAACGAGGCCAGCCCACGAGCCACCGGATGCCTGGTAGCCGTTAAACGACTCGCCGAGGAGATCTACATCCGCATCACGGGAATGGCTGCTGAGGAGGCCTGCATCGCTGCCCCATGTCATCTTGGTAGAGAGGACTGCAACGACTCCAGCGATGCCGACGACGGCCATGCCGAGGCGTTCACGTCCCGAGGCCACAACGTCATGTTCGATGTGAACGACCTTCGATGCCTTCTGGTCTTCGGTCTCGGCTGCCTCCACTTTCCTGATGAGTTCTTCGGGGTCACGGCGCTGGCTCATAGCCTCCCGGATCCGGGAGAGCAGATTCTGTCCACCCTCCTCCTCGGGCTGTGAGAGACGGTCCAACACGACAGCCACCGTCCACAGTGCAAGGCCCGACGAAATGCCCAGGCCGATGTCGAGGTTCTGGACGGCCCGGAAGACCAGGAGCCCGAGGCCCCCGGCGCCCATGATTGCGGCGATGCCGACCATGGCGATGGACAGCATGAGGGTCTGGTTGAGGCCCGCCATGATCGACGGCTTGGCCAGTGGCAACTGGACGTCGACCAGGACACGAAACTCGGTGGCGCCGTAGGCCCGACTGGCCTCCACGACGTCTTCGGGAACGTGTCTGATGCCCAGGTTGGTCATGCGCACCAGCGGTGGGAGCGCGTAGATCATGGTCACCATGGTCGCCGGGATGACTCCGATGCTGAAGAAGAACACGAACGGCACCATGTAGACGAAAGTGTGGACGGTCTGCATGGCGTCCAGGATCGGTCTGGTGACGTTCCACACCGAGTCCACCCTGGCGCAGAGGATCCCGAGTGGGAGGGCGATAATCGTGATAAGCCCGACGGCCACGAGAACCATCCCAATGGTCCGCATGGTCTCTACCCAGTACATCGATCCGAGCAGGCCGCACATCGTCAGGCCGAGCCCGGCCATGATGCCTATCTTCGGCGTCCGCAACAGTGAGCCGAGGATCACCGTGAAGAGCACCACCTGGTACCACGGAAGGACCAGCAGGAAGTCGTTGACGAAGTTCTCGAGCAGGAATTCGAACGGCCAGTGGATGGCGTCGAGGAACCACTGCGCATTGACGTCAATCCAGTCGACCATCTGTTCGAACCAGTGCCCGATCGGCAGCTGGAACTGGTCGAGGACCTTGGTCTCGGAGGGGCCCACGCCTTCGCTTCGTCCGGTCCAGTCGCCGGTCTCAGCCCCTAATGCCCAGGTGGTCCAGCTCACAGGAAGACCTCACGTTCGAACCCGTCTACCAGCCGTTCAACGCGTCCCATCTCTTCCATGATCTCCCGCGGTTCGAGCTCGCCGATCAGACGCCCGGTCTCGTCGATGACCGCGATCGGGAGGCCTCGTCCGGCCGCTACATAGTTCTCGTTGAACCGAGCTTCGGTGGTGGTGGTGTCAAAGTCCGACCGCAGCACCGAGCCCAGGTCGGTTGTCCCGTGGGCGATGGCCGTGGCGGCGTGGGTCGTGGCCAGCAGGCCGGTGGGCCGGCCGTCGGCATCGACCACGAAGGCGCCCCGCCGGTCGCCCATGGCGTCGATGCTCTCCGTGAGGGTCCATGACTCGTCGAGGATCACCGGGGCATGCATGACCTTGCCCACGTCGATGACCCGACCCTGGTCTACGTCCTGGACGAACTCGGCGACGTAGCCGTCGGCCGGTTCGGTGAGGATCTCTTCCGGTGTGCCGATCTGAATCACCTTGCCGTCACGAAGGATGCAGATCCGGTCTCCCATCCGCAACGCCTCGTTCAGGTCGTGGGTGATGAACAGGATCGTCTTGTGGAGTTTGCCCTGGATGGCAATGAGCTCGTCCTGCATCTGGCGCCGGATCAGCGGATCCAGTGCGCTGAACGCTTCGTCCATGAGCAGGATTTCTGGGTTCGAGCACAGCGCCCTTGCAAGGCCGACACGCTGCTGCATGCCTCCGGACAGTTGGCGGGTGGCGTTGAAGGCGTAGGCCTCGAGCCCGACCATGGCCAGTGCTTCGATGGCCGCTTCATGGCGTTCCTTCTTTTCAACGCCCTGAACCTTCAGGCCGTATGCGGTGTTGTCGATCACGTTGCGATGGGGGAAGAGGGCGAAGTGCTGGAACACCATGGCCGTTTTCTCCCGACGGAAGGACTGCAGGGCGGCCCCTCGAAGTTGCTGGACATCGATTCCCCCGACCAGGACACGGCCATGGGTCACGGCATGCAACTTGTTCACCGTCCGGATGGCCGTCGACTTGCCTGATCCCGACAGTCCCATGACCACGAAGATCTCGCCCCGCTGCACGTCGAACGAGATGTCGCGCATGCCGACAACGTGACCGGTCTGCCGTTGAACCTCGTCTTTGCTCACGCCTGACGAGCAGAGGTCGAAGGCCCGTCCACGCGGGTTCGGACCGAAGATCTTGTAGACGTTCTCAAGCACGATCATCGGTTCAGCGTCCGACATGCAACCCCCCTCCTCACTCTGGGTCCCCCGTGGGAGGCCAGTCGGCATAGCCGCCGCACCCCCGTCGACCGCCGAAGGGTAGCAGGGTGACGTCCGACACGTCCGTGGGTCTTCCCGTCTCGCGGAGCTTGTCTTCTCCAAATCTCTTCTGGACCTCGGGAAGCGCGACAGAACCCTGGCGTGTCGTCCTGACGTGCCCTCGACTGCGGATGGATGGGATAACGCGTGTCGTGAAAACGGTGGGAGGCCGGAACCCGTGGGTTCCGGCCTCCTCACTCACCCGTTTCCCCTCAGGGGGTCACGGGTTCACCCCTCCAAAGGGTCAGCCAGCGGCCTCGGCGATCCAGCCGGTGACAGCGTCCGCGTTTTCGGCCATCCAACTGGTGGCCAGCTCGGCCACGTGGGCCTGAGAGCCGTCACCGTCGGTCTGGTCGACCTGCAGGAACGAGATGTCCAGGATCGAAGGCTTGATCAACGGGAACAGCTTCCGCAGGAACGGGTTCTCGTTGAGGCGATCAGTCCGCATCGACACCTGAATGTCAGCAGCCGACCAACCCAACTCGCAAGGCTGGGTGCACATATCAGCACCGAAGGCCGTGAAGCCCTGCTCCT
>JAKURY010000023.1 GCA_022452145.1 Acidimicrobiales bacterium
GGCACAAGGGAGCTTGACTGCGAGACCTACAAGTCGAGCAGGTGCGAAAGCAGGGCATAGTGATCCGGCGGTTGCGTGTGGAAGCGCCGTCGCTCAACGGATAAAAGGTACCCCGGGGATAACAGGCTTATCTTCCCCAAGAGTCCATATCGACGGGAAGGTTTGGCACCTCGATGTCGGCTCATCGCATCCTGGGGCTGAAGCAGGTCCCAAGGGTTGGGCTGTTCGCCCATTAAAGCGGTACGCGAGCTGGGTTTAGAACGTCGTGAGACAGTTCGGTCCCTATCCTCTGCAGCCGGAGGAGATTTGAGAAAGGCTGTCCCTAGTACGAGAGGACCGGGATGGACGTAGCTCTAGTGTGCCAGTTGTTCCGCCAGGAGCATGGCTGGTTGGCCACCTACGGAAGGGATAACCGCTGAAAGCATCTAAGTGGGAAGCCCGTTTCAAGATGAGATCTCCCACCGGGTTAACCGGGTAAGGCCCGTGGCAGAACACCACGTTGATAGGCCGGAGGTGTAAGTGCGGTAACGCATTCAGCCGACCGGTACTAATCGGCCGAGGGCTTGGTTACACATCGACAATCGTTGTCGATGTTCGTGTTCGCTGTGGAGTACTGGAGAGGCCCGTTGGCCGCTCTTGACAACAGAATCGTGTCCGTGCCGGTCCGCCGGCAGGGACGCAACCGGTTTTCGGTGGCTATGGCGGCGGGGTCACACCCGTTCCCATTCTGAACACGGCAGTTAAGCCCGCCAGCGCCGATGGTACTTGGGACGAGTGTCCCTGGGAGAGTAGGACGCCGCCGGATTTCGAACGCTGCGAGCGGGGCCTCAGGGCCCCGCTCGAGCGCGTTTTGGGGACGGTTCCTCCTGAGGCCACCCACCAAGGGCCCAGAGCCGGATTCCACGGTCGCCCGGTACCCAACCCGGTGACCGACGGCCACGAGGGCGGGGGTTGTGGGTCCGTCGGATCGCCGTCGGTCCCCACGGCGCTCCGACGCCCTACCGGTAGGGTCCACGCCCATGGCACCCCCGGCTGAAAGCGGTTCCCCGTCGCGCGGCGGTGATCGGTCCGGCCGCGGGGGGCGCGGTTCGGGCGGGCGGTCCGGTGGCGGTCGTGGTTCGGGCGGTCGTGACGGTGACCGGCGTGGTTCGGGCGGTCGTGGTTCGGGCGGTCGTGACGGTGACCGGCGTGGTTCGGGCGGGCGGTCCGGTGGCGGTCGTGACGGCCGGGATGGACGGGGTGACGACCGGCGGCCCAACCTTGACCGTCGTCGCCGGGCACCTGATTCGGCCGGCCCTTCCACCTGGGGTGGGGTGGCACGCCGTGGTGCCGGTCGGCTCGAGCGCGAGGAGTACGAGGACCGCCCCGAGCGCGCCGAGCTCACCGCCGAGCGGACCACCCGGCCTCGCCGCCCGGAACCTGACCGGTCCGACCGGCTCCGTACGGAGGCCGCCGAGGCGATCAGCCGGAGCGCGGCGGGACGTAGGCCGGAGCGTTCACCCCGGGCCCTGGCGAGGATCCCCCTTCCCGACACCCCGGTCCGACTGCCCGACGCCGACGTCCTGTTCCGTCGGGCGTTCGGGGACCGTGCCGGTGGCCGTGCCCTGGGGCGCCTCGAGGAGGCTGCCCGGGCATTCAGAGACGAGCGCTTCCAGGATGCTCGGAGGATTCTCAACCAACTCGTGGAGCGGGCGGACCAGGTACCCGAGGTGCTCGAGCTCCTGGGCCTGGTGCACTACCGGATGGGTCACTGGCGGGCCGGTGCGAAGCGACTGGAGGTCTTCCGGGAGTTGACCGGGAGCACCGAGCAGCATCCCGTGCTGGCCGACTGCCACCGTGCCCAGGGCCGGTGGGACGACGTGGACGCACTCTGGATAGAGCTCCGTGACGCCTCGCCCAGCGCATCGCTGGTGACTGAGGGTCGTCTGGTGGCCGCCGGAGCGATCGCTGACCAGGGTCGACTGGCCGAGGCGGTCCGCCTCCTGGAGAAGGGCTGGAAGATCCCATCCCGTCCACGGGACCACCACCTGCGACGGGCCTACGCCCTGGCCGACCTGTACGAGCGGTCGGGCGCCAACCCCCGGGCCAGGGAACTCTTCGCCTGGATACGGGGGCACGACGGCGGGTTCGCAGACGTCGCCGACCGGGTCCGCTCCCTGGCCTGAACCGGGGCCCATCGGGGCCGCCGGGCACCGGTTTAACGGGCCGCACGATCAGTGGGCGCGCCCCCTATGGTGAACCCGACCCATGGTCCCACGACCGCCCACCGCACGAGGAGCCATCAAGGTGGACATCGCATCCCTGCTCGGTGACGACGCCGCATACCTGCTCGACCACGTATCGACGACCATCGGCGCCGACCAGCTGACCACCCCCGGACCGGACTCGGTGAACGAGGTGTTCGGCCAGTCGGACCGCCCGCCCCAGGTCCTGCGCAACCTGCAGGCCCTGTTCGACCACGGCCGCCTCGCCGCGACCGGCCACGTGTCGATCCTCCCGGTGGACCAGGGCATCGAGCACTCGGCCGCGGCGTCGTTCGCTCCCAACCCGGCGTACTTCGACCCGGCCAACATCGTGGAGTTGGCCGTGGAGGGCGGCTGCAACGCGGTCGCCTCCACGTTCGGAGTGCTGGCCACCGTGTCACGTCGCTACGCCCACCGCATCCCGTTCATAGTCAAGGTCAACCACAACGAGTTGCTGACCTTCCCCAACAGTTTCGACCAGGTGATGTTCGGCTCGGTCACCCAGGCCCACGACCTGGGAGCGGCCGGTGTCGGTGCCACCATCTACTTCGGCTCCGAGGAGTCCACCCGCCAGATCCAGGAGGTGGGCGACGCCTTCGCCCACGCCCACGAACTGGGCATGTTCACCGTGCTGTGGTGCTACCTGCGCAACGCGGGCTTCAAGGTCGACGGCGTCGACCACCACGGTTCGGCCGACCTCACCGGCCAGGCCAACCACATCGGCGTCACCATCGGGGCTGACATCATCAAGCAGAAGCTCCCTGACACGAACGGCGGCTACAACGCCCTGCCCGGCTACGGCAAGACCCACCCGCTGGTCTACGACGAGCTGACGACCGACCATCCGATCGACCTCTGCCGTTGGCAGGTGGCCAACTGCTACATGGGACGGATCGGCCTGATCAACAGCGGTGGAGCGTCCTCGGGTGCCGGCGACATGGCCGAGGCCGTCCGCACGGCGGTCATCAACAAGCGGGCGGGTGGTATGGGCCTCATCAGCGGGCGCAAGGCCTTCCAACGGCCGATGGCAGAAGGAGTCGAGCTCCTGAACGCCATCCAGGACGTCTACCTCGACGACTCGATCACCCTGGCCTGAGGGGCCGGGTCGGCATCGGTGAGCAGGAGAAGCAGGACGGGGGTCGACGCGACGTGGCTGACGATGTGATCCTGGTCGACGAGCCGGCCAGCGGTGTGCGGCGGATCACGTTGAACCGCCCCGGCAAGCGCAACGCCCTGAACCATCCCCTGCGCGGCGCCATCCTCGAGGCGCTGGTCGCACACGACACGGACCCGGACGTGCGGGTGACGATCATCCGGGGCGCCGGTACCTGCTTCTCGGCCGGTTACGACCTGGGCGGTGGCAGCGACGGCCACGAGTTGCCGTTTCCCACCACCCCCGGTGAGGGGCAGTGGCCCCGCCACGTGGTCGACGGCTGGATGGGCATATGGGACCTGGCCAAGCCGGTCATAGCCCAGGTCCACGGCTGGTGCCTGGCCGGGGGGAGCGAGCTGGCCACCGGCTGCGACCTTGTCTACGTCGCCGAGGACGCCCGCATGGGGTACCCGGCCGTGCGGTTCGGCGTGCCTGACATGCACTTCCACGCCTGGTTCCTGGGGATGCGTCGGGCCATGGAGATGATGATCACCGGCGATGCCATCACCGGCGTCGAGGCGGTGGCAGAGGGCTGGGCCAACGCCGCCTTCCCCGTTGACGAGTTGGACGAAGCGGTGCTGGCGGTGGCCGGACGCGTGGCCGCGCTGCCGCCCGAGGTGGTGCAGCTCAACAAGCGGGCGGTGCACCGCCAGATGGAGTACATGGGGATGCGGGCCGGTCTCCGGGCGGGGACGGAACTCTGCGCCCTGGGTACCCACTCGGCGGCGATGGCCGACTTCCTGGAGAAGGCCCGCGGAGGGGGACTGACCGACGCCCTCCAGGCTCGTGACCAGCCCTTCGGCGACTACCGGACCTCCGAGGGCTGACGACCGCCGGCCGGTGTGACCGATACCACCGTCGGAGGCACCCCAGATGGTTATCCAGTCGGGGGCGCGCGGTTAGGGTCGGCAACGTGGCCCGGGTGGAGGAAGCGGCGTGACGGACATCGCAGACGCGGCCCTGGTGTCGGAGGTAGACGAGGTCATCATCCGGTTCGCCGGCGATTCGGGCGATGGCATGCAGCTCACCGGAGACCGGTTCACCAGCGCCAGCGCTATCTTCGGAAACGACCTCTCCACCCTGCCCGAGTACCCGGCCGAGATCAGGGCACCTGCCGGCACCATGGCCGGCGTCTCGGCCTTCCAGGTCCACATCTCGGACCACGACATCACGACCCCGGGCGATGCCCCGGACGTGCTGGTGGCGATGAACCCGGCGGCACTCAGGTCCGATCTCGGAACGCTGGTACCCGGCGGCACCCTCATCGTCAACAAGGACACCTTCGAGGAGCGGAACCTGGCAAAGGCCGGGTACGACCACAACCCGCTGGAGGGCGACGACCTGGCCGGCTACCAGGTGATCGAGGTGGCCATGACCACCATCACCAAGGACGCCTGCAAGGACCTCGGGGTGAAGCCTCGGGACGCCGACCGGTCCAAGAACTTCTTCGCCCTGGGCCTGGTCTCCTGGATGTACTCAAGGCCCGTGGAACCGACGCTGGACTG
Source organism: Acidimicrobiales bacterium (assembly GCA_022452145.1). Classification (NCBI taxonomy): domain Bacteria; kingdom Bacillati; phylum Actinomycetota; class Acidimicrobiia; order Acidimicrobiales; species Acidimicrobiales bacterium. The sequence continues at coordinate 4,902 of JAKURY010000023.1, forward strand.
GATCGATGCCAAGTTCGCCGGCAGGGACCTGGTGATCGCGGCCAACAGGGCGGCGTTCAACGCCGGACACGCCTACGGCGAGACGGCCGAGCTGGGTGCGCAGCGTGTGGTCGTGAAGGCCGCCCCGCTGGAGCCGGGCACGTACACCAACGTCAATGGCAACACGGCCCTCTCCTGGGGTCTGGTTGCCGCCTCGCAACTCAGCGGCCTGCCCCTGTACCTGGGGTCGTATCCCATCACGCCTGCCACCGACATCCTCCACGAGCTGTCCAAGCACAAGGCATTCGGGGTCACCACGTTCCAGGCCGAGGACGAGATCGCCGCGGTGGGAGCGGCGATCGGCGCCTCCTACGGCGGTTCGCTGGGCGTCACCACCACGAGCGGTCCGGGCCTGGCGCTGAAGGGGGAGGCCATGGGCCTGGCTGTCAGCCTGGAGCTGCCGCTCATCGTCGTGGACATCCAGCGGGGCGGGCCGTCCACCGGGCTGCCGACCAAGACCGAGGCCGCCGACCTGATGATGGCCATGTACGGCCGCCACGGCGAGTCGCCGATGCCGATCGTGGCGGCACGCACGCCGTCGGACTGCTTCCACGTGGCCATCGAGGCGGCGCGTATCGCCCTGACCTACCACACTCCCGTACTGCTCCTCTCGGACGGCTACCTGGCCAACGGCTCCGAACCTTGGCGCCTGCCCGACGTGGCCGACCTGGAGCCCATCGAGGTGGAGTACGCCACCGAGTTCAACCAGACGAACGAGGACGGAGAGGGCGTCTTCTGGCCGTACCTCCGGGACGAGAACCTGGTTAGACCCATCGCCCTGCCCGGAACCCCGGAGCTCATGCACCGCATCGGCGGCATCGAGAAGGAGGACGGCAGCGGCAACGTCTCCTACGACCCGGACAACCACGAGCTGATGGTCCGCCTGCGGGACCGACGGATCGCCTCGATCCCGGTGCCCGACGTGGAGGTCGAGGGCGACGCCGATGCCGACCTGCTGGTGGTCGGGTGGGGTTCCACCTGGGGTGCCATCACCGGTGCTGTGCGACGGGTCCGGGCCGGTGGCCTCAAGGTGGCCAGCGCCCACCTCACCCACCTGTACCCGCTGCCGGCCAACCTCGGGGACCTGCTGGGTTCCTACGAGCGGGTTCTGGTGCCGGAGCTGAACCTGGGCCAGCTCGTGAGGATCCTGCGGGCCGAGTACCTGGTGGATGCCGAGCCGCTCACCAAGATGAAGGGCCAGCCGTTCACCGCCGGCGAGGTCCAGCACGCCATCCTGGAGCGCCTCGACAGCATGGGAGGAGGTCGATCGTGACCGACGTGCTCGACCCGGGGACCGAAGTCGAAGCCGACGCCGTCCCGGAGACCACCAGGGCCGACTGGTCCAGCGACCAGGAGGTCCGCTGGTGCCCGGGGTGCGGGGACTACTCGATCCTGACGGCCATGCAGCTGCTCATGCCGGAGTTGGGCGTCCGCAGGGAGAAGACGGTGTTCATATCGGGCATCGGATGCGCTGCCCGGTTCCCCTACTACATGAACACCTACGGGGTTCACACCATCCACGGCCGGGCTCCGGCGGTGGCCACCGGCCTGGCAATGGCCCGCCCGGACCTGGACGTCTGGGTCATCGGCGGCGACGGCGACATGCTCTCGATCGGCGGCAACCACCTCATCCACGCTCTTCGGCGCAACGTCAACCTGAACATCCTGCTGTTCAACAACCAGATCTACGGGCTGACGAAGGGCCAGTTCTCGCCGACCAGCCAGAAGGGCAAGGTGACCAAGTCGTCGCCCGTCGGCCTGGTGTCCCGTCCGTTCAACCCGATCAGCGTCGCCCTGGGAGCCGAGGCCACCTTCGTGGCCCGGACGCACGACATGGACCGCCGGCACATGCAGGAGGTGTTCCGCCGGGCCTACGAGCACGAGGGGTCGTCGTTCGTCGAGGTGCTCCAGAACTGCAACGTCTTCAACGACGGCGTGTTCTCGACCATCACCAAGAAGGACGTCCGGGACGACATGTTGATCGACCTGCACCACGGCAAGCCGATCCTGTTCGGCTCCGAGAAGCAGTACGGCGTGGCCCGTCGACCCGAGGGCGTGGTGATCGTCGAGGTGGCCGAGGTGGGGATCGAGTACATCCTCGTGCACGACGAGACCATCCGGAACCCGTCGACCGCCTTCTCGATCTCCCGGCTGGCCAAGACGCCGGCCACGCCCACCCCGATCGGTGTGTTCCGGGCCATCGACAGCGGCGAGTTCGGCAGGTCGGTGGCCGCCCAGATCCGCGAGGTCCAGGCCCAGATGGGAAGGGGCGACCTGGCGTCGCTGCTGCGCTCACAACCGACCTGGGAAGTCTGAGGCCCGCCGTCGCCCCTTCCGGCGACCGCTGACCCGCTAGCGACGAGATGGCCTGGGCGCTCGACCTGGACGGGGTCGTCTGGCGGGGGACCGACGGGATCCCCGGTTCCGCCGAGGCCGTCCGCCTCCTCCAGGATGCCGGAGAGCGGGTTCTCTTCGTGACCAACAATTCGGGTCGGCGCGTCGTCGACACCGAGGAGAAGTTGGCCGCCCTCGGGATCGACGCCATGGGGGGCGTGGTCACCTCCGGCATGGCGGCTGCGCGCCTCGTGGCGCCCGGCGAGCGGGTGCTGCCAATGTGCGGACCGGGTTGCCGCGAGGAGCTCGAGGCTAGGGGGGCCGAGGTGGTCGACGCCGGACCGGTAGAAACGGTGGTCGTGGGATTCCACGAGGACTTCGACTACCGGGGCCTGGCCGCCGGCATGAGGGCCGTGCTGGCCGGTGCGCGCATCCTGGCCACCAACGACGACGTGACCTTTCCGGCCCATGACGGCCTGCGGCCGGGGGCCGGGTCTCTGCTGGCCGCGTTGGTGGCCTCCACGGGCGCCACCCCGGAGACGGCCGGCAAGCCCTACGGGCCGATGTGCGACCTGGTGCGGGAGCTGGCAGGTGACGCCGGCGTCATGGTCGGCGACCGTCCTGACACCGACGGGCGCTTCGCCCGTGCCATGGGGTGGCGGTGGTCGCTGGTGCTGTCCGGGCTGATCGGACCCGAGGACCTTCCGGTGGATCCCGTACCCGACACCGTCCACGACGACCTGCTGGCCGCCGTTCGGGAGTGCCTGGGGTGAACGCCCGCCGACGCCTCGACCGGGAGCTGGTCCGACGTGGGCTGGTGCCGGGCCGCACCGTGGCCAGGGAGGTGATCGGGGCGGGTCGGGTGACCGTGGACGGGGCGCCGGCCGGCAAGCCGTCACGGCTGGTCTCGGCCGATGAGGCGGTGGTCGTCGCCGGCCCACCGCCCCGCTACGTGAGCCGGGGCGGTTCCAAGTTGGAGGCGGCCCTCTCGGGATTCGGCCTGGATCCCGACGGGCTGCGGGCCGTCGACGTCGGGTCCAGCACCGGTGGGTTCACCGACTGCCTCCTCCAGCACGGTGCGGCGTCGGTGGTGTCCGTCGACGTGGGGCGTGGCCAGCTCCACCAGAGGCTTCGCGACGACAAGCGGGTCATGGTGCACGAGCGAACCAACGTGAGGGGTGTCGACGGACCGTCCCTGGGTGCGCCGTTCGACCTGCTGGTGTCGGACCTGTCGTTCATCTCGTTGCGGACGGTGATGGCCGACCTGGTCGGGCTGGTGGCCGAGGGTTCCCCGATGGTGCTCCTGGCCAAGCCCCAGTTCGAGGCTGGAAGGGCCGAGGTGGACCGGGGGAGCGGGGTCGTCCGGGACCCGGCGGTGTGGGAGCGGGTGATTGTCGAGCTGGAACGGTCGGTTCGTGCCCACGGAGCGGCCATCATGGAGGGTATGGCCTCTCCCATCACCGGCGCCGACGGCAACGTGGAGTTCCTGCTCCACGTGCGGGCGGGCACGGCCGACGTGCATTTGCCCGCAGGGTTCGACCCGGCGGCCCTGGTGGCTTCCGTGGCAACCGGGGGTGGAGCCTGATGGCCGTCGTCCTGCTGGTCATCCACGAGGACCGTCCGGAGGCGGTGGCCCAGGCGGATTCCCTGGCTGCCACGTTGGCCGCCGACGGCCACACGGTGGTGCGTTCCGACGCCCCCGGCTTCGACGGGGGCGCAGTCGACGGCGAGCTGGACCTGGTGGTCAGCCTCGGCGGTGACGGGTCGATCCTACGGGCCGTCCACCTTCTGGACGGCAGGCCGGTACCCGTGCTGGGCGTGAACCACGGCGAGCTGGGTTACCTGACCACTGTCGAGCCCGACGAGGCAGGCGCTGCCGTCGGTCGGACGCTGGCCGGAGACCACGACATCGAGGAGCGCATGATGCTGCGCATCGAGGTCCGACGGGCCGACGGTTCTCCCCTGGTGGTCGACCATGCGCTGAACGAGGTCGTGTTGGCCAGGACGGCGGCCAGCCAGACGGTGCGGGTCGGCGTGTCGCTGGATGGCGAGTTCCTCACCTCGTATGCCGCCGATGGCCTGATCGCCGCCACGCCCACCGGTTCCACGGCGTACGCCTTCTCGGCCCGTGGACCCATCGTTGATCCGGTCCACCGGGCCATCCAGCTGACCCCCGTCTCCCCCCACATGCTCTTCGACCGGACCATGGTGCTGGACCCGTCGACCGAGGTCGGCATGGAGGTGCTGGGGCACCGGGAGGCCACCTGCTCGGTGGACGGCAGGGAGCTGGTCGTGCTGGGTGGGGGCGACACGGTGGTGTGCACTGTCGCCGATCGGATGGCCCGCCTGGTCACCTTCGGACCCCGTGACTTCAAGCACCTGCTGGTAACCAAGTTCGGCCTCGAGGACCGGTGATCGCCGGCGCTGTCACCGGCCGGTGGCAGGATGCCGCCATGATCCGGACCGCCCACGACCGGAACCACGGCGACCGTTCGCCGGGTTCGGCCCGACGGCGGGGCTGACCGGTGCTCGCCGAGCTCCGCATCACCGGCCTGGGCGTCATCGACGAGGTGGACGTGGTATTCGGTCAGGGGCTGACCGCTGTGACGGGCGAGACCGGGGCGGGCAAGACGATGCTCATGGGCGCCGTCGACCTCCTCCTGGGCGGGCGGGCCGACCCGTCCATCGTGCGACCGGGTGCTGCCGAGGCCGTCGTCGAGGGACGCTTCGTCGTAGGAGACGAAGAGGTCGTGCTCCGGCGGGTGGTGCCGGCCGACGGTCGCAGTCGCTCCTACGTGGACGGTCGCCTCGAGACGGCCGCATCGCTTGCCGAGCACGGGCGTCGTCTAGTGGACCTCCACGGACAGCATGCCCACCAGCGCCTCCTGGCGGCGGCGGCCCAGCGGGATGCTCTGGACCGGTTCGGAGCCGTCGACCTGGGCCCGCTGGCCGAGGCCGACCGGGAGCTGGCCACGATCGACGCCGAGATGACCGCACTGGGCGGAGACGAACGGGCCAGGGCCCGCGAGATCGACCTGCTCCGATTCCAGGTCTCGGAGTTGGATGCCGCCGGCCTGGTGGATGCCGGCGAGGACGACCGGCTGGCCGCGGAAGAGGCGCTGCTGGGCGACGCCGTGGCACACCGGGAGGCGGCCCTGGAGGCGTTGGCCCTCCTGGACGGTGACGGGCCGGCATCCGATTCCCTCGGGGCGGCGCTGGCAGAGTTGGGCGGTCGATCGCCGTTCGGGTCCCAGGTGGACCGCCTGGCCGGCCTGGTTGCCGAGCTGGGCGACCTGGCCGGCGAGCTCCGCCGGGTGGCCGAGGGCCTGGAGGAGGACCCGGTCCGGCTGGCAGCGGTGAGCGAGCGGCGGCGCCTGCTGGCCGAGCTCCGGCGGAAGTACGGCGAGCACCTCGCCTCGGTCATGGAGTACCACGCGGAGGCCGCAGCGCACCTCGCCGGCCTGGAGGACCATGAGGCGATCGCCGCAACGCTGGACGCCCGCAGGACGGCTGCCGTTGCCGCCCGGGCGGCTGCCGCCGCCACAGTCCGGGCGGCCCGGATACGGGCCGCTCCCGTCCTGGCCGCCCGGATCCAGGAGCACCTGCGCTCGTTGGCCATGGCCACGGCGACCGTTGAGGTCACGGTGGACGGCGAGGACGGTGCAGAGGTGGTGCTGTGCCTCTCTCCCAACTCGGGCACGCCGATGCTGCCGGTGGCAAGGGTGGCGTCGGGCGGCGAGCTGGCCCGGACGATGCTGGCCGTGGGCCTGGTGCTCACCGCCTCGCCGCCGGTGCAGGTGTTCGACGAGGTGGACGCCGGGGTGGGCGGGGCGGCCGCCCACCGGATCGGTGAGGCCCTGGCCGAGCTGGCCGGTGATCGCCAGGTTCTGGTCGTGACCCACCTCGCCCAGGTAGCCGCCTACGCCGACCAGCAGTTGGTGGTCGTCAAGACCGACGACGGCCGAAACACCGTGGCCACCGTGGCGGCGCTGGACGGCGAGGAGAGGGTGGTCGAGCTCTCCCGGATGTTGTCCGGGTCGCCGGAAAGCGACACGGCCCATGGCCATGCAGAGGAACTCCTGCAGGCCGCCCGTGGCCACGGGTCCTGACATCGACGATCCACGCCGGGGCCGGTCCGTCCTGGCGATCGCGTGACCCCCGACCGCCGGCCGGTTCCGCGCGCGTTCCCGGGACCCGGGATAGATTGAGCCCCCGTGACGAAACACATCTTCGTGACGGGCGGCGTGGCGAGTTCGCTCGGAAAGGGCCTCACCGCCGCCTCCCTCGGACGGCTCCTCAAGCAGCGTGGCCTCCGGGTAGTGATCCAGAAGTTGGATCCGTACATCAACGTCGACCCGGGCACCATGAACCCGTTCGAGCACGGCGAGGTCTTCGTGACCGACGACGGCGGCGAGACCGACCTCGACCTCGGGCACTACGAACGGTTCATCGACGAGAACCTGACGCGGGACTCCAACGCCACCACGGGCTCGATCTACTCGGCGGTCATCGCGGCCGAACGGCACGGTGAGTTCCTGGGAAAGACAGTCCAGGTCATCCCCCACATCACCGACGAGATCCAGCGGCGCATCCGGCGCCTCGCCGGCGACGACGTGGACGTCCTCATCACCGAGGTGGGAGGCACGGTCGGCGACATCGAGATCCTTCCGTTCCTCGAGGCCATCCGGCAGTTCCGCCTCGACGTGGGCGGTACGAACGTCTGCTACGTCCACGTGACCCTGGTGCCGTTCATCGGCCCGTCAGGCGAGCACAAGACGAAGCCCACCCAGCACTCGGTCACGGAGCTCCGGAGTGCCGGCATTCAGCCCGACGCCATCGTCTGCCGGAGCGACGAGCCGATCGGCGACGACCTGGAGAGGAAGATCTCCCGCCTGTCCAACGTGCCGTTCAACGGGGTGGTCAACTGCCCGGACGCCGAGAGCCTCTACGAGATCCCGCTGGTCATCCACGACGAGGGCCTGGACCAGTTCGTCTGCGACGCCCTGCACCTCATCACCGGCCCACCCGACCTGGCGGACTGGCGGGCCCTCAACGAGCGGTTGGCCGAGGCGACGACGCCGGTTCGCATCGGCCTCATCGGCAAGTACGTGCGCCTGGTCGACGCCTACCTGTCGGTGGTCGAGTCGCTCAAGCACGGCGGGATCCACCACGGGGCCGACGTCCAGATCGACTGGATCCAGGCCGAGGACGTGGAGGGCCTGCTGGGCGAGAACCGCCTGAGGGACCTGGACGGCATCGTCATCCCGGGCGGCTTCGGCGAACGGGGGGTGGAGGGCAAGATCGCCGCCGCCGGGTACGCCAGGGAGAACGACATCCCGTGCCTCGGCCTCTGCCTGGGACTGCAGTGCATGACCGTCGAGTACGCACGCAACGTCCTGGGCCTGGAACGGGCGCATTCCAGCGAGTTCGACCCGTCGTCGCCCCACCCTGTGATCGACCTGATGGATTCCCAGCGGGACGTGACCGACATGGGCGGCACCATGCGCCTGGGCGCCTACGTGGCCCAGCTCCAGCCCGGCTCACAGGTGGCCGGTATCTACGGCGCCGACGTCGTGTCGGAGCGGCATCGCCACCGCTACGAGTTCAACCCCCGCTACCGGGCCCGGTTCGAGGAGTCCGGCTTCGCGTGCTCAGGCGAGTCCCCCGACGGCCGGCTCGTGGAGTTCATCGAGTTGGAGGGCCACCCGTTCTGGATCGGCACTCAGGCCCATCCGGAGTTCAAGAGCCGGCCCGACCGTCCGGCACCGTTGTTCCGGTCCTTCATAGGCGCAGCCCTGGAACGCGCCGCCGGCCGGAACCCGCAGCTGATCCCTGTCGACGTCGAAGCCGCCGGCTGAGGCTGGTCCCTCGTGGGCCACGGGTTCACAAAGACCGGCGAGAGGGTCCTGCACGAGGGCTACGTGATCACGCTGGCCACCGCCACCTTCGAGGGCCCGGCGGGCGAGGTGATGGAGCGAGACGTCGTGCACCACCCTGGGGCGGTGGCCGTGGTGGCAGTCGACGGAGGCGAGGTCGTCCTGGTACGCCAGTACCGGCCGGTGATGGAGCGCGAGATGTTGGAGATCCCGGCGGGAAAGCTGGACGTTCCCGGCGAGGACCGGCAGGCCGCCGCCCGCCGTGAGCTGGTGGAGGAGGCCGGGCTGTACGCCCGCTACCTCGTCGAGATGGGTCGGTTCCACAACTCGATCGGCTTCTGCGACGAGGAGACCACGATCTTCCTGGCGACGGACCTGGAGCCGGTGGCCTCGGAGGCGGTCAGCGTCGAGGAGAGCTACCTGACCGTGGAGCGGGTTCTGCTGGACGACGTCGAGGCGATGATCGTCGACGGCGCCATCACGGATGCCAAGACGGTGATCGGCCTCCTGCAGGTGCTGCGCAGGCTGGGACGCTGAAGGTGCGCCGATCCGGGCGCCTGCACCGCATCGGGCACCTTGTCCGGAGGTTCTTCGGGTCGCTGCGGCCCGGTGGGCCCTCGCCGGCCGACGAGGCATGGGTGGCGGGGTTGCTGCGGGCCGGTGAGCTGGACCTCTGGCGGCGGATGTCCGATGCCGACCGTCGCCACGCCGTGGGGGTCGCCCGGCGGGTCGAGTCGGTCCTGGGGGGACCTGATGGCCCGGAACTCGTCGCGGTGGCGGTTGGTGGCGTCGCACCGCTGCTGGCTGCCGCCCTGCTCCACGACGTGGGCAAGGTCAGGTGCGGCCTCGGTACCTTCGGCCGGGTGGTGGCAACGCTGCTGGGGGCGGTCGCATCGGGCCGGACGGCTGGTTGGTCGGACCGGGGAGGGGCACGGGGTCGCATCGGCCTGTACCTCCGTCACCCGGAGGAGGGAGCCGCCCTGCTGTCCGAGGCTGGAAGCGATCCGCTCACGGTGGCCTGGGCCACCGAGCACCACCGTCCACCGGACCGCTGGACGGTGGACCGCCGCCTCGCCGACGTGCTCCACGCCGCCGACGACGACTGAGGTCCGGTCCGTCGTAGGTCCGGACCGCCGGGTTCAGCGGGGGAGGAGCCCCAGGTTAGACCGCATCCGATCGAGGGTGGCCGAGGCCACGGTGCGGGCCTTGTCCGCTCCCAGGGCCAGCAGGCGACCGGTTTCGGCCGGGTCGGCGGCCAGCTCGTGGTAGCGGGCCTGGACGGGACGCAGCAGCTCGATCACCGCCTCGGCGGTGGCGTCCTTAAGGTCGCCGTAGCGCTCCAGGCCGTCCGCGGCCGCCTCCGGTCCACGGTTGGTGGCCGCTCCCATGATGGACAGCAGGTTGGACACGCCGGGCTTCTGGACCGGGTCGTAGCGGACCTCGCCGTCGCTGTCGGTCACGGCCCGCCTGAACTTCTTCCGGATGGCCGACGGTTCGTCGAGCAGCAGGATGGTGCCCTGGGCGCCGTCCTCGGACTTCGACATCTTGCTGCCTGGATGCTGGAGGTCCATGATCCTGGCGCCGGCCGGTGGTATGACCGCCTCGGGCACCACGAAGGTGTCGCCGTAGCGGCTGTTGAAGCGCATCGCGATGTCCCTGGTCAACTCGATGTGCTGGCGCTGGTCCTCGCCCACCGGCACCTGGTCGGTGTCGTACAGCAGGATGTCGGACGCCTGCAGGGCCGGGTAGGTGAACAGGCCGCCGGACACGAAGTCGGTGCCCTCGGACTTGTCCTTGAACTGGGTCATCCTCCGCAGCTCGCCGAAGGACGCTGTGCACTCCATCACCCAGGCGCACTCGGTGTGCTCGGGTACGTGCCCCTGCACGAACAGGGTGCAGCGTTCCGGGTCGAGGCCGCTGGCGATCAGCAGCTGGGCCAGCGACAGGGTGGCGGCCCGTAGTTCCGTCGGGTCGTGGCGCACGGTCAGGGCGTGGAGGTCGACCACGCAGTACACGGCATCCGCCTCGTCCTGCATGGTGACCCAGTTGCGTAGTGCGCCCAGCAGGTTGCCTAGGTGGACGGACCCTGTGGGCTTGATGCCGGAGAAGACGCGTGCCATGGCCGGTCAGGGTACCGGTGCGGCCCCGGTCAGACGGGATGGGCGGTACGCAGGCCGCCGGCGGGAATGCACCGCGTGGTCGCCGAGACTCCCTAGGGTCGGGCCGGTGAGCGTCACCGTCACCACCTCCGTGTACGAGGGGCCCTTCGACCTGCTGCTGAACCTCATCCTGAAGGAGGAGGTCGACCTCTACGAGGTCTCCCTGTCGGCCATCGTCGACGCCTACCTGGCCGAGTTGGAGAGCCTCCAGTCGTGCGACCTGGAGGCTGCGACCGAGTTCCTCCTGATCGCCTCGATCCTCGTCGAGCTCAAGACCCGCCGCCTGCTTCCCACCCACGGGCGGGCCGACCCCGACGACGAGTTCGGACTCTGGGAGGAGCGGGACCTCCTGCTGGCCCGGCTGCTGGAGTGCAAGACCTTCAAGGACGCAGCGGTGTCGCTGAAGCGCATGGCCGCCGAGGCGTCCCGTTCCCGGCCGCGACGCGCCGGACTCGAGGACCGCTTCATGCACCTGGCGCCCGACATCCTCGACGGCATCACCACCGACCAACTGCGGGCCGCCTACATGGCGGCCATGACGCCCCGGCAGTCGGTGCACGTCGACACCGACACGATCGCCCCCATCCGGATCAGCGTCGCCGACGCCGTTGCCGAGCTGGTGGACGAGCTTCCCCGAAGCGGCACGGTCACGTTCCGGCACCTGACGCGGAGCCTGAGCGACCGGATCGAGATCGTCGTCTGGTTCCTGGCCGTCCTGGAGCTCTACAAGCAGGGCGTGGTGGAGTTGGACCAGTTGGACAGCTTCGGCGACATCCACGTGGGCTGGCGTCCCGGGGCCGAGCCGGGCGAAGTCGACCTGATCGACGCCTACGAGGGCTGACGGGTGGACGGCGAGACCCCGGTCGGGTCCGAGGGGGCCGGCGTCGACGACGAGGCCCGGCGGGCCGTGGAGGCCATCCTCATGGTCGCCGTGGACCCCGTGCCGCCGAACCTGCTGGCCCAGCTGATGGAGCTGCCCACCAGACAGGTCGAGGCGATCTGCGACGGCCTGGCCGAGGAGTACGAGGCACAGGGAAGAGGATTCGCCGTCGTCCGGGTGGGCGGCGGCTACAGGTTCCAGAGCCATCCGGACCAGGCGCCGTGGGTGGAGCGCTTCGTCGTGGAGGGCCACAGCAGTCGGCTGACGGCAGCGGCGCTGGAGACGCTGGCCATCGTGGCCTACAAGCAGCCGATCTCGCGGGCACAGGTCTCGGCCATACGCGGCGTCGACGTCGACGGCGTGATCCGCCTCCTGCAGCAGCGCGGCTTCGTCTACGAGGTCTCCCGGGACCCCGGTCCGGGCAATGCCATCTTCTTCGGCACCACGCAGGAGTTCCTGGAGCGGATGGGGCTGGACGGCCTGGCGCAACTTCCGCCGCTGGCGGACTTCGTACCCGGACCGGAGGTGGTGGAGGCCCTGGAGCAGGGACTCCGCGCCGATCCCGGGCAGGACGCCGCCGGCCTGGTCGCCGACGAGGGTCCACCCGTCGTCGTGGAAGCCGAGGAGCTGGCTCCTCCGGAGGGCTGACCGGTGGCCGTCCCGTCCGACGAGGGCGAGCGGCTCCAGAAGGTGCTGGCCCGTGTCGGCATCGGAAGCCGGCGGGTCTGCGAGGACCTCATAGCCGAGGGTCGGGTCACGGTCGACGGCGAGGTAGCCGTGCTGGGCCGCAGGGTCGACGTGGAGACGGCGCTTATCGAGTTGGACGGTGCGCCCATAGGCGTGAGGCCCGACCTCGTGCACTACCTCCTGAACAAGCCCGCCGGCGTGGTCACGACGGCCGACGATCCACAGGGTCGGCCCACGGTGGTCGGGTTGGTGCCGGCCGAGCCACGGGTGTTCCCGGTGGGGCGCCTCGACGTCGACACCGAGGGGCTCCTGCTGCTGACCAACGACGGGGAGCTGGCCCACCGGCTGACCCACCCGTCCTTCGGGGTGGAAAAGGAGTACGTCGCCGAACTGGAGGGCTCCCCGTCGCGGGCAGCCCTGCGGCGGCTGCGGGAGGGCGTCGAGCTGGACGACGGGACGACCGCCCCTGCCCGGGCCGCCCTCCTGGAACCGTCGGTGGTGCGCCTGACCGTCCACGAGGGCAGGAACCGGCAGGTGCGGCGCATGTGCGATGCCGTCGGCCACCCGGTGGTGCGCCTCATCCGGACCCGCATAGGGCCGTTGGCCGACCGCTCCCTGGCCCCCGGCGCCTGGCGGGAGCTGACCGGCGACGAGGTCAGGTCCCTGCAGCGTGCCGTGGCCGGTCCCGGGTCAGGTGCCGGGGCCTGATCGCAGCTGGCGCCGGCGCCGGAACTCCGACCGATCGGCCGATGGGTGACCGGTAGCATCGTGTCCCATGGCGACCCCCGATCCCGTCGCTCCGGCGCGGCCGAAGAGATGACCGCCGGCACGGCCCGGAGGGCCACAGTCGTGGGCGTCGGCCTCATCGGCGGATCCATCGGCATGGGGCTGCGGGCCCGGGGATGGCACGTCCACGGGGTGGACACCGACGGGGACCACCTGGCCCGGGCCGTGGCCCTGGGTGCCGTGGACGCCACCGGATGGGATCCCAGTGCCGAGCTGACCTTCGTAGCCACCCCCGTGGGCCACCTGGTCGAGGCGGTCACCGAGGCGCTGGCCGCCGCTCCTGACGGCCTGGTCACCGACGTGGGGAGCGTCAAGGCCCCCGTGGTCGCAGCCGTGGGCGATGACCGGTTCATCGGGGGCCACCCGATGGCCGGCTCCGAGCAGGAGGGGGTCGAGGGCGCCGATCCCGAGATGTTCGCTGACGCCATCTGGGTGCTGACCCCGACCGACGGCACCGCCGGGGATGCCCTGGCCCGCGTGCGGTCAGTGGTCTCCTCGCTGGGGGCCGAGATCCTGACCCTTCCACCCGAGCGCCACGATTCGCTGGTGGCCCTGGTGTCCCACGTGCCGCACCTGACGGCGGCCACGCTCATGGGCATAGCCGCCGCCCGCTCCGAGGAGCACTCTGCGGTGCTGCGCCTGGCGGCCGGTGGGTTCCGGGACATGACCCGGGTGGCCGCAGGCCACCCGGGCATCTGGCCAGACATCTGCCGCGAGAACGCCACGGCCATCGACGGTGTCCTGGACGACCTGATCGGGGCGCTCACCGCGGTGCGGGCCGAGGTCTCCGGTGGCGACCGGGACGGCCTGCTGCGGCGCCTCGAGACCGCCAGGACCGCACGCGTGAGCCTCCCCACGGGTGCCCCCCGCCCGTCCGAGCTGGCCGAGGTCAGGGTGCCGGTGCTCGACCAGCAGGGTGAGCTGGCCTCCATCACCCTCCTGGCCACCGACCTGGACGTGAACATCTACGACCTGGAGATCGCCCACTCGGCCGAGGGCGACCGGGGCGTGGTGCTCCTGATCGTGGAGTCCGACATGGTCGAGCGACTCAAGGGCGGGCTGATGGCCAAGGGCTACCGGCCCACCTCGGCGCCGCTCGCGTGAGCCTGTCGTGGATCCCGTGAGCCCCGTGGTCGAACGGTCGGGCGGATCCACTGTCGTGCAACCGGGTGGCCCCCTGGTCGGTCGTCTCAGGGTGCCTGGCGACAAGTCCATCTCCCACCGGGTGCTGATGCTGGCGGCGCTGGCCGACGGGACGTCGACGGTGCGGGGCCTCAGCGACGGCGGGGACGTGGCGTGCACCCGTCGGATCGTCGAGGCCCTCGGCGCCGGGGTGGTCGACGTGGACGACGACACGATCAGCGTCCGGGGTGGAAGCCTGGGAGCGGTCGACCATCCGTTGGACGTCGGCAACTCCGGAACGGGGATCCGCCTGCTGGCCGGCCTGCTGGCCGGCCTGCCCTTTCGGTCGGTGCTGGACGGCGACGCGTCGATCCGGCGGCGACCCATGGACCGGGTCCTGGAGCCCCTCGGCCTCATGGGCGCAACGGTGGCCGGCCATGACGGCCTGGCCCTCGCACCGCTGGACATCCGGGGCGGAGGCCTCCGGGGCATCGAGTACAGGCTGCCGGTGGCCAGCGCCCAGGTGAAGGGCTGCGTCCTGTTCGCCGGGCTGTCGGCCGACGGGCCGACAACCGTGGTCGAGGACCGGCCCAGCCGGGCCCACACCGAAGAGCTCATGGCGGCCTTCGGCATCAGGCTGGCCAGCGAGGCCGATGGCGATCTGACCCGGGTGACGCTGCAGCCGGGTCGGCCGTCGGCGTTCGACCACGACGTGGCCGGCGACCCCTCGCAGGCGGCCTTCTGGGCCGTGGCCGCCTCGATAGTTCCCGGGTCCGAGGTCGTGGTCGGCAACGTCTACGCCGGTCCCGCCCGGTCGGGATTCATCGATGTGCTGAAGCGCATGGGCGCAGACATCTCCCACGATCCGGCCACCGGCGACCTGATGGTGCGCCACGCAGGCCTGACCGGCACGGTGGTGACGGTCGACGAGGTGCCCGGCCTGGTCGACGAGGTGCCGATCCTGGCGGTGGCAGCGGCGTGTGCCGAGGGCGAGACCACCTTTGATGGCGTCGGCGAGCTTCGGGTCAAGGAGAGCGACCGCCTGGCCACCGTGGAGTCCGAGCTGGGCCGGATGGGCGCCGACGTCCGGGTCGACGGAGACACCCTGGTGGTCCGTGGGAGCGCCCTGAGAGGAACCGAGGTGGACTCCCACCACGACCACCGGATCGCCATGGCGTGCGCGGTGGCGGCCCTCGTGGCCGACGGCCCGATGACCGTCGACGGCTGGGATGCGGTGGCCACCAGCTACCCGGGGTTCGCCGACGACCTGGACCTCCTCCGGGAAGGGGCCTGAGCCCGTGGCCCACCGGGTGATCGCCATCGACGGCCCCGCCGGGTCGGGCAAGTCGACCGTGGCGCGCGGCGTGGCCGACCGCCTGGGCCTGGAGTACCTGGACACCGGGGCCATGTACCGGGGGGTGGCGTTCGCCGTGCTGCGCAGGGGCGTCGATCCGGACGATGTCCCAGCGGTCGCCGACGTGGCCCGCCTGGTGGTCCTGGACGTGACCCGATCGGCATGCATGGTGGACGGCGAGGATGCCTCGACGGCCATCCGCGGTCACGAGGTGACCGTGGCGGTGACCGCCGTGGCGGCCAACCCGGAGGTCAGGGCCGAGATGGTGGCCCGCCAGCGGGCCTGGGTGGAGGAGCGCGGAGGTGGCGTGATGGAGGGACGCGACATCGGCTCGGTCGTCTTCCCGGACGCCGAGCTGAAGGTCCACCTGGTCGCCTCGCCCGAGGTCCGTGCACGCCGACGGGCAGCCGAGACGCAGGGCCTGGACGTTGACGCCGTTGCGGCCGACATCGAACGCCGGGACGTGGCCGACTCCAGTCGGACCGCCAGCCCGCTGGTGGAGGCCTCCGGTGCCGAGGTCATCGACACCTCGGACCTGACGATCCCCGAGATCGTGGATGCCATCGTCGGGCTGCTGTCGTGAGCGGCGACCTGGGCCGACGCATGTCGGCGTTGGATCGGGTGGCCTACCGGTTCTTCTGGTCGCTGCTCTGGTTGGCGTGCAAGGCGTGGTTCCGATTCCGCGTCGTCGGAAAGCAGAACCTCCCGGCCGAGGAGGCGTACATCCTGGCGCCGGTCCACCGGTCGTACCTGGACACGCCGGTGGGTGGCATGGTGACGGCCCGGCGCCAGCGGTTCCTGGGCAAGGAGTCGCTCTGGCGGAACCGTGCCGCCGGGCGGTTCCTGACGATCGTCGGGGGGTTTCCGGTGGAGCGTGGGACCGCGGACCGTGCTGCGCTGCGTGCATGCCAGGAGGTCCTGGAACGCGGCGAGCCGATGGTGATGTTCCCCGAGGGCACCCGCCAGCACGGTCCGGTCGTGGATCCCGACCTGATGCACGCCGGGCCGGCATTCGTTGCCGCCCGGGCCGGGGTTCCGATTGTGCCGCTGGGCATCGCCGGCACCGACCACGCCATGCCCGGTGGTTCGATGCTCATCCGACCGGTCAGGGTGGTGATGGTGGTCGGCGAGCCGATCCGGCCGCCGGAGGTGGACGGGAGGATCCCCCGGCGGATGGTGGACGAGCTCACGGAGCGTCTACGGGTCGGCCTGCAGGGGTGCTTCGACGAGGCGCAGCGCCTGGCCGGGCGGCCCGCACTGCCGGTTCCGGAAACGGGCGCGTCGGACGACTGAGGGCCGACCGCTCAGCCGACCGGGCGGAGCCGATCCAGGGCTGTCAGGGCGTTCGACGCGTCGATGGCCCGGTCGTCGAGGTTGCCCGACGGCGGGGGTGCGCCGAATCCCAGCCCGGCAAAGGTCCGGATGGACTGCAGCAGGTCGCGGAGGTTGCGTGGCGGCGGGAAGTACTCGTCTTCGTCGGTGTGGCGGACCGTCTCGACACCGTCGCGCGGTGCCAGGGCCTCGACGACGGCTGCCACCACCTCTTCGGGCGCCGACGCACCGGCGGTGACGCCGATAGTGCCGACCAGGTCGTCGGGGAGCTCCTCGGCCCGGTTGATCCAGACGACCCGGTCGCATCCGGCCTCGGTGGCCAACTCCACCAGGGCTCGGGTGTTGGAGCTGTTCGTAGAGCCGATCACCACCACGGCATCGCAACGGTCGACCAGGTCCAGGAGGGCTCCCTGCCGGTTGGTGGTGGCGAAGCACAGGTCGCTGCGGCCGGCCGACCAGAGGTTGGGCCAGCGCTCCGCCGCGGCGTCCACCACCCCGCCCCAGTCCCTGTGGCTGAGGGTGGTCTGGGCCAGGATGGCGACGTGATCTCCCAGGTCGGGTAGCGCCTGGAGGTCCTGCGGATGCTCGACCCGGTGGACGGCATCGGGGGCCACGGCGATGGTGCCCTCGGCCTCCTCGTGCCCGGCGTGGCCGACGTAGACGATCTGGTAGCCCTTGTCGACCCGGGTCCTGACCTCGTGGTGGACCTTGGTGACCAGCGGGCAGACCGCGTCGACCGTGTAGCCGCCCACCTCACGGGCCCGGCGTACCACCTCGGGAGCCGAACCGTGGGCCGAGAGCATCAGCGGCGCACCGGCCGGGACGTCGGCGATGTCGTCCACGAAGACCACGCCGAGGGCCTCGAAGCGCTCCACCACCAGCTTGTTGTGGACGATCTCGTGGTAGCAGTAGACGGGCTCGTCGAAGGCCCGGACCAGCCACGTGAGGGCCTTTATGGCCATCTCCACGCCTGCGCAGAAGCCGCGTGGCTCGGCCAACAGCACCCGGTCGACCCGCCCGGAGGCCTCGGAAGGCGACGTGGCGGATGGCATGCCGGGACCCTACCGGGTGCTTCCATCGACGTCGGTAGCCTTAGGGCCATGTCGACCCCCGTGGTCGTCGCCGTCGCCGCCGGATCGCCCGCTGAACGGGCCGGTGTCGTGCCCGGCGACCGGATCCTGAGCATCAACGACCGCGTGCCGCGCGACGTCATCGAGTACCAGCTGCTCGTCGACGAGCCGTCGGTGGCCCTGGCGCTGGACTCCGGCGGCATCCAGCGCGACGTCGAGGTGGAGAAGCTCGCCGGCAGCCCCCTGGGCGTCGAGGTGGACAGCGCCCTGTTCGACCGGGTCCGCACGTGCGACAACCACTGCGAGTTCTGCTTCATCTACCAGCTGCCGCCTGGGCTGCGCCGGAGCCTCTACGTGAAGGACGACGACTACCGCCTGTCGTTCCTCTACGGGAACTTCACGACCCTGACCCGGTTCACCGAGGCCGACCTGGAGCGGGTGCTGTCCGAGGGCCTCAGCCCGCTGTACGTCAGCATCCACGCCACCGACCCGGACAAGCGCACCGAGATGCTGCGCAACCGGCGGGGTGCCACGAGCCTGAGGTGGCTGCGGGCGCTGCTGGACCACGGCATCACCGTGCACGGCCAGGTGGTGGTGTGTCCCGGCCTCAACGACGGCCTCTGGCTGGAGGACACGCTGGCCGGCGTGGCCGACAGGTTCGATGACCTGGCCAGCCTCTGCGTGGTGCCCCTCGGGGTGAGCCGCTACACCGACGAGGTCCGCATGCGTGCCCACACCGTCGACGAGGCCCGGGCAGTGGTGGACGTCGTGGAGGCGTGGCAGGAGCGCTTCCTGGCCGCCCTGGGGCGACGGATGGTGTTCGCCGCCGACGAGTACTACCTGCTTGCCGGTCGACCCTTCCCACCGGTGGAGCACTACGACGGCTTCGAGATGCTGGAGGACGGCATCGGCATGGCACGGGCGTTCGAGCAGGAGTTCACCGGAGCCGCAGGTGGGCGGGAGCGCACCCCGGGATTCTTCCAGTCGGTGGACGGCGCTCCGGCGCTCGGCTACCGGGCTCCGCGGACCGGAGCCGGCCATGAGGGGTCTGGTTGCGGCGTCGGGATCTCCGTCGGCGGGCCGGTGTCCTCGGGTGCCGATACCGGTGCCGGACCTGGGGGAGTCACGACGGCCACGGCGGTCAGCCTGGGAGCGGGGATCCGCCCGTCCCGCAGCGCCCCGGTGGCGGTGCTCACCGGAGAGCTGGGCGCACCCATCCTGACCCCGCTGGTCGAGTCCACCGGTCGGGCCGACGTCCGGGTGCTGGCGGTGGAGAACCGCTTCTTCGGGGGCAACGTGGGCGTCACCGGCCTCATGGTCGGCGAGGACGTGGCGCGGGTGCTGGCAGGCCAGCCGACCGGGCACCGCTACCTGCTGCCGGACGTTTGCCTCAGCAACGGGCGGTTCCTGGACGGCGTGGAGCCCGACGACCTGCCACACGCGGTCGAGGTGGTGGCCACCGATGGTGCGTCGTTGCGCCGTGCCCTTTCGACCGCGGGGTCGGGTCGATGAAGCAGATCGTGGCCATCGTGGGTCGGCCCAACGTGGGCAAGTCGACGCTGATGAACAGGATTCTGGGTCGCCGCGAGGCGATCGTGGAGGAGCGACCCGGCGTCACACGGGACCGCAAGGAGGTCGAGGCGTCCTGGCAGGGTCGGGAGTTCACGCTCGTCGACACCGGCGGTTGGATCGGCGCCGGCGACTCCCTGGACGAGAAGGTCAGCCGCCAGAGCGAGCGGGCCATGAGCGAGGCCGACGTCGTGCTGTTCGTGGTGGATTCCACGGTCGGGGTGACCGAGGACGATGCACGGGTGGCGGCACTCCTGCGGGGCACCGACGCCCCGGTGATCGTGGTGGCCAACAAGGTCGACGACCGGGTACACGAGGCGTCGATCTGGGAGCTGATGTCTCTCGGCCTCGGCGAGCCGGCGCCGGTGAGCGCCCTGCACGGTCGGGGAGCCGGCGACCTGCTGGACCGTCTGGTTGATGCACTTCCAGAGCAGGTCGACGAGGTCTCCGACGACGTGGAGTCCGGCGGCGGCGACCCCCGGGTGGTGGGCGTGACCCTGGTGGGACGTCCGAACGTCGGGAAGTCGACGCTGTTCAACCGGCTCACCGGCGAGGAGCGTGCGGTGGTCCACGACCGCCCCGGTACGACGCGCGACACGGTCGACACCGTCGTGGAGACGCCGTCCGGGCCGGTCCGCTTCATCGACACGGCAGGCATGCGGCGCAAGGCGCGCATCGACGAGAGGACCGAGTACTACTCGCTGGTCCGGGCCCTGAAGGCCGTGGACACAGCCGACGTGGCGCTGCTCGTCATCGACTCCACCCAGGGCGTGACCCACCAGGACCAGCGCCTGGCAGAGCGCGTCGACGCCGCCGGATGCCCGATCGTGGTGCTGCTGAACAAGTGGGACCTGTGCGACGCCGAGCAGCGGGAGGACGTCTCGATCCAGGTCGGCGACAAGCTGCACTTCGTGGGGGGGGCCCCGGTCATCCGCATCAGCGCCCTCAGCGGGAAGAACGTGCAGCGCCTCTGGCCGGCCCTGGAGGACACCATCAGGGACTACCAGACGAGGATCCCGACCCGGCGGGTGAACGACGTGATCCGGGCCGCGCAGTCGGCCCAGCCGGCGCCTGCCGGCGTGCGGATCCTGTACGCCACCCAGGGGGCCACCGACCCGCCGACCTTCACGCTGTTCGCCAACCGGGAGGTGCCGCGTACGTGGTTGCGCTACCTGGAGCGGCGCCTGCGCGAGGACCTGGAACTCGGGTCTACGCCCATCAAGCTGCGGGTGCGTCGCCGGTCGGAGTGACCGACGCCCGTACGACGGGCCCACGACTACGCTGAACGGGCATGCGGACGCCCGTCCTGACCCTCCTGGGCATCATCTGCCTCGCCGCCGCCCTGAGTTGGGCGCGCTCGGCACGCCACCGCTACCGGCTGGTGGGCCGTATCGATCCCGAGGCCGCGCCCGATGCCTACACGCTGGCGTGGTCGACGTTCCGCAAGGAGTTCCACTCGGCGTCCCTTTACGGGTTGCTGGCTCTCGCATCTTTCGTGAATGCCGTTACGGAGGGCGCCGGTGGTGCCCTGGTGTTCTCGCTGGTGGCGATTCCCGCTCTGGTGTCGACGGCCTGGGCCCGGCACGCCGTGCGGGAGGCCCGCATTGCCCGCCAGAGCATCGACATCGAGCGGCGGGCCCAGGAGGCCCTCGAGCAGGAGGACCTGGCGCCCAAGGCGTGGGCGGGCCGCTTGGCCCCCGAGGAGCTCCCCGAGTTCTCGGGGTTCGAGGTGGGGCGTGTGTACCAGGCGGGTACGGGCCTCATGGCAGGCGACTTCTTCGACGTGTTCAAGGCTTCTCCCACGAGGCTGGCCGCTGTGATCGGCGACGTCGTCGGGCACGGCATCGAGGCCTCGATCACCGCCTTCCAGGCCAAGTACCTGTTGCGGACGTTCCTTCGCCAGTTCCGGGATCCGGCCCAGGCCCTGGAGGAGCTGAACCGTCAGATGTCGTCGGTGGAGCGGTCCGAGGAGTTCATCTCGCTTGTGGTGCTGGTCTTCGACACCGAGGCCGAGACGATGCGCTACGCCTCGGCCGGGCATCCGGCGACCTTCCTCTGGCACGAGCGGGAGGTGCGCCCGCTGCGGTCCACCGGTCCGCTCCTGATGCTGGACCCGACCGGGTCCTACTTCAGCCGGGAGGTCCCGCTGGCCCGCGACGACATGGCCGTCATGTACACCGACGGGCTGACCGAGGCCCGCAACGGCGACCAGCAGTTCGGTGAGGAACGCGTCGGCGACGCCGTCCGGCGGAACCCGGGCATCTCGCCGGGGGTGCTGTGCAAGCAGCTGCTGGACTCGGCCAACGACTTCAGCCTCGGGGCTGTGCAGGACGACCTGGCAATCCTGGCGATCCGCAAGCTCTGATAGCCGGACCGGGACGGGTGTGGCGCCGTG
>JAKURY010000024.1:0-22874 GCA_022452145.1 Acidimicrobiales bacterium
TCGGCCACGGGCCCGAAGTCTAGGGGTAGGCGTGGGGACGGCAGCGGTCGCCCCGACACGGAACGGTGACCGCACGGGCCGTGGCCCGAGCACGCCCGACCCGGACCGTGACCTCCACGGAGGTTCCGACCCGCCGGAAGGCCTCGAGTACGGCCCAGTTGGCCACGAGGGGCAGGATCTGGCCCAGGTCGTCGTGGCCACCGTGTTCCACGTCTCCCCCCCCGCATGCACCGGCAGGCAGTCCTGTCGCGGGGAAGCGTTCGCTCCCGGGGGACCGATCAGTCGATCTGTGCGCCTTCCGCCGGATCGGCGGCGGATGCGCCTTCCAGGGGCCCGTCGTCGAGGTCCTCGGCGGGTGCCGGCGACACGGCGGCGACCTGCTGGCCATCGCCGGGCGACATCACCCGTACGCCGGTCGCATCCCGGCCCTGGACCGAGATGTCCGATGCCGGCATGCGGATGATCATCCCCGATGTGGTGACGGCGAACAGCTCGTCCGTAGCGCCGACGACCAGGGCCCCGGCGACCCGGCCCCTGTCGCTCGTGGTCCGGATGCCCCGGACCCCCATGCCGGCCCGCCCCTTCCTGGTGAACTCGTCCAGTTCCGTACGCTTGCCATAGCCCTCTGTGGTGAGGTGCAGGATCATGGCGTCCGGCCGGGCCACACAGCACGACACCAGCTCGTCGTCTCCCCGAAACTTCATGCCCCGGACTCCGGCGGCGTCACGACCCATGGCCCGTACGTCGGCCTCGGAGATGCGCAGGGTCTGGCCCGAGCGGGACACCAGGAAGATGTCGTCCCGACCGCTCGTCGGCACCACAGCCACCAACTCGTCACCGTCGTTCAGGCGCACCGCGATCAAGCCGGCCTTCAGAGAGGAGTCGTAGGCGGTGAAACGGGTCTTCTTGACGCGACCGGTCCGGGTGGCGAAGAACAGGAAGCGGTTCGACTCGTAGTCCCTGGTGTCGATGATCGCCTGGATCCGCTCGTCCCGCTGGAGCGGCAGGAGGTTCACGAGCGAGGTCCCACGGGCCGTCCGGCCCGCCATCGGAACCTCGTGGGCCTTCAGCCGGTACACCTTCCCCCGCGTGGAGAAGAACAGCAGGAAGGCGTGCGCCGTGGTGTGGATCAGGTGGGCGATCGCATCCTCGTCCTTCAGCCTCGCTCCGGTAACGCCCTTGCCACCCCGGCCCTGGGTCCGGAATTCCGAGGTGGACATGGTCTTCACATAGCCCGCCGCGCTCATGGCGAAGACGAGCTCCTCGTCGTCGATCAGGTCCTCGATGTCCAGGTCGCCCGGGTCGTGGACCATCTGGCTGCGACGCGGCGTGGCGTGTTCGTCCCGGACGGCAGCCAGCTCGTCCTTGATGACCGCCCGGAGCCGGTCCTCGTCTCCGAGGATGATCTCCAGCTCGGCGATGGTGGTCAGGAGCTCTGCCATACGATCCTCGAGGTTGCTGCGACCCAGCCGGGTGAGTCGGACCAGCTGCATGTCCAGGATGTGGTTGGCCTGGACCTCGCTGAACTCGAACCCGTCGGCCATCAGGCCGTCACGCGCCGTGCCCCGGTCCGCTGAACCGCGGATCAACGAGATGATGTCGTCGATGCTCTCCAGCGCCTTCAGCAGGCCGAGGGTGATGTGCGCCTCGTCGCGGGCCCTGCCCAGCCGGAACTCGCTCCGCCTCCGGACTACTTCCATCTGGTGGTCGACGTAGGCCGCCAGGAGGTCCCTCAGGTTCAGCGTGCGGGGCACACCGTCCACGAGGGCGACGGTGTTGACCGAGAACGTGGTTTGCAGCGGCGTGCGCTTGAACAGGTTGTTCAGGACCACCAGCGCCGGGGCGTCCCGCTTCAGCGAGATGACGATCCGGGTCTTGCCCTGGGCCGACTCGTCGTTCACGTCGGCTATGCCGTCGATCTCCCGGGCGTCCACCAGGTCGCGGATCTTGGACATGATCAGGTTCGGACTGGCCTGGTAGGGCAGTTCGGTGACGACGATCCGGCTGGACCGCGGCCCCTCTTCGATATCGGTGAGGGCCCTCATCCGGACCTGCCCCCGACCGTTCCGATAGGCCTCCCGGATGCCGGACCGGCCCAGGATCTGTGCTCCGGTGGGGAAGTCCGGGCCCGGAACGTGCTCCATCAGGTCATCGGGTGTGGCGTCCGGATGGTCGATGAGGTGGATCGTGGCGTCGATGACCTCGCCGAGGTTGTGGGTCGGGATGTTGGTGGCCATGCCCACGGCGATGCCCTGGCTGCCGTTGACCAGCAGGTTCGGGAACCGGGCCGGCAGCACCTCCGGTTCGGTGAACTCGCCTGAATAGTTGTCGGTGAAGTCGACAGTGCCCTCGTCGATCCCGGCCAGGAGCTGTAGGGCGATCGGGTCCAGGCGACACTCCGTGTAGCGGGCGGCGGCGGCGGCGTCGTCCGGTGAGTAGCCGAAGTTTCCCTTCGGATGGACCACCGGATGCCGGAGGCTGAAGGACTGTCCCATGCGGACCAGGGCGTCGTAGATGGCCTGGTCACCGTGCGGGTGGTACTTGCCCATGACCTCGCCCGTCACCCGGGCGCACTTCATGGTGGGTCGGTCGGGTCGGGCTCCCAGGTCGTACATGCCCCAGAGGATCCGCCTGTGTACCGGCTTGAGGCCGTCGCGGGCATCCGGAAGGGCCCGCGACACGATGACCGACATGGCGTAGTCGAGGAACGACTGCTCCATCGCCTCCTGGATCTCGATCGGCTGGATGGCTCCCAGACTGACCACGTCGTCCTCCACGGGCGGTTCGATGACGTCATCCATCAGATGTCCAGGAATCGCACGTCGTGGGCGTTGTTCTGGATGAACCGCTTGCGGCTCTCGACGTCCTCCCCCATCAGGGTGGAGAACACCTCATCGGCGATGGCCAGCATCTCGACCGAGACCTGGAGCAGGCTCCGGCGGGCCGGATCCATCGTGGTCTCCTTGAGCTCGTCGAAGTCCATCTCGCCGAGGCCCTTCAGGCGTTGGAACTCCCGCTTGTGGGTCGGATGGTCGACCATGAAGGCGTCCTTGGCGTGGTCGTCCTTCAGGTAGACCTTCTCGCGTCCGACGACCGTCGAGTACAGGGGCGGCTGGGCGATGAACACGTGTCCGTTCTCGACCAGTGCCCTCATCTGGCGAAAGAAGAACGTCAGCAGCAGCGTCCGGATGTGGCTGCCGTCGACGTCCGCGTCACAGAGCAGGATCACCTTGTGGTAGCGGATCCTCCCGACCTCGAAGTCCTCGCCGAAGCCGCCTCCGATGGCCTGGATCAACGTCTGGATCTCGGTGTTCTTGAGCATCCGGTCGGACCGGGCCCGTTCCACGTTGAGGATCTTTCCCCTGATGGGAAGGATGGCCATGGTCCGTGGGTCCCTGGCCTGGACAGCCGAGCCACCGGCCGAGTCCCCCTCCACGATGAACAGCTCCGACTCCCGCGGGTCGCTTGAGGCACAGTCCTTGAGCTTGTCCGGCATGCCCGCGCCGTCCAGCGCCGACTTGCGCCGGGCCGACTTGCGGGCATCCTGGGCAGCCACCCGGGCCCGCTGCGCGTTGAGCGCCTTCTGGACAATCCGCCTGCCCTCCGACGGATGTTCCTCCAGCCACTCGGCGAGCTTCTCGTTGGTCGTCCGCTGCACCAGCGAACGGGTCTCCACGTTGCCCAGCTTGGACTTGGTCTGGCCCTCGAACTGCGGGTCGGCCAGCCGCACGCTGATGATGGCGGTAAGGCCCTCCCGGATGTCCTCTCCCTGGAGGTTGGCGTCGCTCTCCCTGAGCAGGGAGCGCCGGCGCGCGTAACGGTTCATCACCGAGGTGAGGGCGCTCCTGAAGCCCTCTTCGTGCATCCCCCCCTCCAGGGTGTTGATCCCGTTGGCAAAGGAGTGGAGGCCGTCGCTGTTAAAGCCCGTGTTCCACTGGAAGGCGACCTCGACCTCCTGGCCCCTCTCCTCACCCTGGATGTGGCCCACCTCTGAGAACAGCGACTCCTTGGAGGCGTTGACGTGGGCCACGAAGTCGCGGATGCCTCCCTCGTAGCAGTAGACGACCTCCTCGTGCCGGTCGCCCTCACGTTCATCCGTGAGGCGGATCTGCAGCCCCCGGTTCAGGAAGGCCATCATCTGGAACCGCTCGGCCAGGGTCTGAAACCGGAATCGGGTCTCGTCGAAGATCGTGCTGTCGGGCCAGAAGCGGACCGTGGTTCCTGTGCGGCCGTCCGGCGAGGCTCCGATGTCGTCCAGGCGCGTCTCGAGGCGGCCGCCGTCCACGAAGTCCATGTAGTGGCGACGACCGTCCCGGTCGATCTCCACCTCCACGCGGGCGGACAGGGCGTTCACCACCGAGATGCCGACCCCGTGGAGGCCACCAGAGACCTTGTAGCCCTCTCCACCGAACTTGCCGCCGGCATGCAGGAGGGTCATGACCACCTCGGCTGCGGTGAGGTCCGTGTGCTGGTGGTGCCGTTCGACTGGGATGCCCCGGCCGTCGTCAGACACCCGGCAGCAGCCGTCCTCCATCAGGGTCACATCGATGGTGGTGCAGTGGCCGGCCATGGCCTCGTCCACCGAGTTGTCCACGACCTCCCATACGAGGTGGTGGAGGCCCGTCGGACCGGTCGAACCGATGTACATCCCGGGCCGCTTCCGGACCGCTTCCAGTCCCTCCAGGACCGTGATGTCGGCGGCGCTGTAGGAGGTCTCGGCACTCGTCATCGGGGCCTCTCCAGAGGTGTCGGGCTACATGGGCTCCGAGAAGCCGAAAAATCCGTCGAATAGGCACAAAACCGCAGGTCAGAGTGCCAGTTCACGACCGCGCCAGCCTACCAGCGGCAAGGCTTCCTCCCACGGATCCGGACCTTCCCCGCTGGGCGCTGTGGTCCTCGGCGCAGGGCATGCATGCTGGTCGCTCAGGCCTCCCGTCGAGGCTCCACCCGGACCCGTACGGCGGTGATCCGATCGGGGCCCACGATCCCCGCGATCCGCTCCAGCAGCTGGGCTTCCAGCCAGGAGATCTGGCTGGCCCAGGCAGGGTCGTCGACGCTCACCAGGAGCTCCGATCCCCGTACCGCCACGGCCCTGATCCTCTCGGACAGGCGGTCCCCGACCACCTCCGGCCACCGGTCCATGAGGGTCGCCACGGAGTCGATATCGGGCGATCCCATGCCAGCCAGGAGGCGTTCCAGGCTCTTCCTGATGGGGGTCGGCCCCCTCTCCTCACCCATGGGGTCGAAGGTCGGGGACAGGCCCCGTGTCGCCGGTCATGAGATCCGGCCGTCGACGAGCCGCAGCAGCGTGCCGGGCTCGACGCCGGAAGGGACGGATCCCGCCGTGGTGATCACCGACTGGGTCGCCGGCAGGAGGCCGACCAGGGCCCGCACCCGGTCGTCGTCCAGTTCGGAGAAGACGTCGTCGAGCAGCACGACCGGATCGGTACCCGTCCGGTCGACGACCACCCGGTGGCCGGCGAGGCGTAGGGCGAGTGCCACCGACCGCTGTTCGCCTTGGGAGGCGTGCGTGCGAGACGGCAGCCCGTCCACCTCGATCGCCACATCGTCGCGATGGGGTCCGACGGTGCTCACGCCACGTCTGACATCATCTGCGCGGGCATTCCTCAACGCTTCCACCAGGCCAGCGGCAGACCACTCATCGCGATAGGCCATGGACATGGTCGACGCTCCCCCGCTGACAGCTTCGAGGAACTCGCCGGCGACCGGCCCGAGTGCCTCCAGGAGTTCCTGTCGGACGGTGGCCAGTTCCCCGCCGACCTGTCCCAGCTTGGCGTCCCATACGTCCAGGGTCACGGCCACGTCGGCGGTCAGCCGACCACGCGCTTGCTTTAGGAGCGCGTTTCGCTGCCGCAGGATCCGTTCCAGGTCGGAGCGCAGGGCGTAGTTCCGAGGGTGGACGTCCGTCAGGAGGTCGTCCAGCCACCTGCGCCTCCCGCCCGGACCTCCCTTGACCACGGCGAGGTCCTCCGGACCGAACACCGTCGTCCGGAAGTGGCCCAACAGGTCCCTCACCCGGGGCACCTGGTTCCTGTTCACGAGGATGCGGTTGCGTCCGGAGGCCAGCAGCTCGGCCTCCAACAGGATCGTCCTCTCACCCCCGCCCACCTCCGCCCGGATGACCGCCTGACCGGCGCCATGCCTTATCAGGGCCTCGGTCGGGGCCCCCCGAAACGACGAACCCCGGGCCAACCAGGCGATCGCCTCGACCAGGTTGGTCTTTCCCTGTCCGTTGCCTCCCACAACGAGGGTCACGCCGGGATCCAGGCTCACATCGACCGACGCGTGGTTCCGGAAGTCGGTGAGCCAGAGCCGGTCGACTGTCATGGCCGGTTTCCCGATCGACTAACGACCGGATCCTCCGCGACCGTCAGGAGACCCGAACGGGCATCAGCAGGTAAAGGAACTGGTCGTCTCCGGTGCTACGCAGGATCGCCGGCTTCAGCGAGTCGACGGTATCCAGCCGGACCTCGTCTCCCGGGCTGACCTCCAGTCCATCCAGCAGGTACTCGGGGTTGAAGGCCACCGTCAGGTCGGACCCGGTGTACTCCGCATCGAGAGTCTCACGGGCCTGTCCGACGTCCTGGGTGATGGCCATCAACTCCAGACCGTCCGAGGACATGGCCAGCCTTACAGGGGTTGAGTCCTTGGCCAGGATTCCCACCCGGCGGACCGCGTCCAGCAGCGCGAGGCGGTCCACGACCAGCGAATTCGGGTGGTCCACCGGAATGAGGCCCCGGTAGTTCGGAAACTCGCCCTCGATGAGGCGGGTCACGATCTGCACGTCGTCGACCACGAAGCACGCATCGCGCTCACCGAGCCGGATCGTGAGGTCGGAGGCGTCGCCCAGGATGCGGGCCACGGCATCCAGCGCCCGGGACGGCACCAGCACGGTCTGGTCACGTCCCAGGATGGAGGTTCCCGGGAGGTCGCGTACGGCCAGCCGATAGGAATCGGTCGCCACGAAGCGGAGGCCGTCCTCCTCGGCTGCCATCAGGACACCGGTGAGAATCGGTCTGGCGTCGTCGATGCTTGCTGCCTTCACCACCTGGTCAAGGGCGGCCGACACCATCACTGCGTCTAGGGTCACCGATTCTCCACCGGGTTCCTCGAACCGGGGATACTCGTCGGCCGACATCACCCGGAGGCTGAAGTCGGAACGCCCGGACACCAGGCTCGCACCATCGTCTCCTACCGAGAACTCGATCTGCCCGCTGTCCATGGCCCGCACGATGTCGGATCCCAACTGGGCCGAAAGGACGACGGATCCGTCCTGTTCGCCACCCACCTCCGCCTCGACACGAATGGTGAGGTCAAGGTCGCTGCCCATAACCGTCAACCGGTTGCCGGTGAGCTGCAGGTGGAGTCCAGACAACACTGGCAGGGTGCCGCCGCGCCCGGACACAGCCCGACGCGCTACAGAGAACGCCCGGTCGAGTACATCTCGCTCGCATCGGAACTTCACAGGCTTATCACTTTCGATTGATCAGGATTCAAATCTGGTAGTAGTGGCAATAGGTGTTGTGGATTGTGGAGTATCGCCCATCTCTGCAGGTCAGGAGGATGATGCTCGGAACTGCGTAGTCCACCGTCGTCCCCAGTGTCACCACGGTGGTTGTCCTGTCCTGTGGATGGGCTGGAGGTCGTCCACCGGAGGTCCACAGCGTCGTCCACGGGCGGGGGATCAGTTCCTGGCCCGTACAGATGAGATCAGGGTGGATACCTGGTCGTAGATTTCCCGTCGCTCGGGCATCAGCTTGCTGATCTTGTCGACGGCGTGGATGACCGTCGTGTGGTCCCTGCCGCCGAACGCCCTCCCGATCGCCGGGTAGCTCATATCGGTCAGCTCGCGAAATACGTACATCGAGACCTGACGTGCGGTGACCAGGGGGCGTCGCCGGCTTCCACCGATGAGGTCATCGTGTGGGAACCCGTAGAGCTCCGTCGTCTTGGACAGGATGAGGTCCGGGGTAATGATCAGCGGCGACGTGCTGGAGATCAGGTCACTGAGGATGCTGATGGCCATCGCCCTGGTACAGGGCTCATGGTTCAGGCTGGAGTAGGCGGCGACGCGGGTGAGCGCTCCCTCGAGTTCCCGGATGTTGTCGGTGACGCTCTCGGCGATGAAGAGGAGGACGTCGTCGGGCACCTGGACGTCGCTGGGGGTCTGTTCCGCCTTCTTGCGGAGGATGGCGAGGCGTGTCTCGACGTCCGGAGGTTGGATGTGGGTGACAAGGCCCATCTTGAAGCGACTGCGGAGTCGGTCCTCGAGCGTAGAGATGGAGTCCGGCGAACGGTCGCTCGTCAGGACGATCTGTC
This sequence comes from Acidimicrobiales bacterium, assembly GCA_022452145.1. NCBI lineage: Bacteria > Bacillati > Actinomycetota > Acidimicrobiia > Acidimicrobiales > Acidimicrobiales bacterium. Next base: position 8,341 of record JAKURY010000024.1, read on the forward strand.
CACCCTCCTGCTGGATGGAGTTGAAGGTGTGGAAGAATTCCTCCTGGAGGCCTTCCTTGCCCTCCATGAACTGGATGTCGTCGACCAGGAGCACGTCGTTCCTGCGGTAGCGATCCTTGAATTCTGGGAGTTGCTTGTTTCGGATGGCCTCGACGAACCGGTTCATGAACGTCTCACTGGATACGTACTGCACCCGGTAGGTCGGATAGTGGGCGGCGACGTAGTTGCCGACGGCCTGGAGGAGGTGGGTCTTGCCGAGGCCGGCGTCTCCGTAGATGAACAACGGGTTGTAGGACCGTCCGGGGGTCTCGGCCACCGCCTGGGCGGCTGCGTGGGCGAACCGGTTGGACGAGCCGATCACAAAGTCCTCGAAGGTGAGCCGACCTGCGAATGGCACGTCGCTGGTCACTACCGGAGTCGGATGGGTGAGTGGGTCGAGGGCCGGCCCGGGTGCTGCCACAGGTGCCGCAGCAGGTGCAGGAGCCGTTATGAGGTCCAGCGGTGAGGCGAGCAGGTTCATGGTGAGTGGGGGTTCCTCGTCAAGGTTCTCGCGGATCACGATGCGCAGGCTCAACTGGTCATCACTGATCCCGGCCACGGCGTCGTTGACCAGGGCGTGGTACCGACCCTCGATCCGGTCCCGGATGATGCTGCTCGGGACCGACACGGTCAGCGTCTCGGCGTCGGCGGCCACCGGTTGTGCAGAGTTGAACGTCATCTGCCACACCACGTCGGACACCTGCGCCTGGATCGCTGCTGCGCAGGCTTCCCACAACACCGTCGCGTCCGTCATCGTCGTCTCCGTTCGGATTGTCCACAGGTGTGGAACCTGCTGTGGAAAGGTCGGCGAAGGTGGAAAACGGTCGTACGAGGCCCACTCCGCCCTGTGTGTGGGCGGGGCAACGTAGCAGTCTGTGGACGACGGCGCGCCGGATCAATTCGCGGTGGACATCGCGCCTGTTCAGTCCCACTTTCGCGCGATCAGCGCGATTCGGGGACCTGCGGTCCCATCCGGTCCCGTGTCGCGGCCGGACGGTGCGGTCGGCCGCTTGGCCCTGTGGATACTGTGGACAACCCACCCACCGGCTTCCATGACGGCCAGACGGCAGGATGTCGCGGCCTGAGGGATGACGGACCGCCGGTTGGCGCGTACCCAAAGTGCCCCGTAGCCTGAGGGTCGGGTCATGGACCGCCCCGAGCCGGGTGGTCCGATCCGGTCGGCATCCGAGCCGGCTCCGTTGACCATCGGGTCGGCGAGTGGACGCATCCAGTCCGCGGTGAACGAAAATCGACGGCCAACTGGGCGCTCCCCCTCCTGACGACGCCCACCGTGCCAGCAGGAGACCTTTCATGAAGCGTACGTATCAGCCCAATACCCGGCGACGGGCTCGGAAGCACGGCTTTCGGAAGCGCATGCGCACCCGTGCCGGCCGGGCGATCATCAATGCCAGGCGCCGGAAGGGTCGAACCCGCCTGTCGGCTTGATTACCCGTCTCAGCAGACGAGACGACTTCCATGCGCTCCGTCGTGATGGTCGATCCGTTCGACGCGGTCCGTTGCGGGTCGGGTTCCGACCAGCGGACCTGCCTGTGGCCGGGGTCCGCGTTGCGTACGCCATCCCGAAGCCGGTTGGTTCCGCGGTGGTCCGCAACCGTGTGCGTCGTCGGCTCCGGTCGATCCTTCTGGGGATCGACCGTTCCCCCCGCTCCCTGCCGCCAGGTGACTACCTGGTCCGGGTACGTCCCGGAGCCGCCGACTCGTCGTTCGACGAGCTTCGGCGCCACCTGATAGAGGCGATCGATGAACTCTCCGACCGTTGATGACCTGATGGAGGCTCGTGGCGTTCCGGCTTTCGCCGGGCCGGGACTTCCGGCCCGGCTGCTGCTCGGCTGTGTGCGTGGCTACCAACGCCTCGCTGGTGGTCGGCCGACACCCTGCCGCTTCCTGCCGACGTGTTCGAGCTACGCCCTCGACGCCCTGGAGCGTCACGGCGCCGTGCGTGGATCGTGGTTGGCCCTGCGGCGACTGGGCCGCTGCCACCCGTGGGGTAGCCACGGCCTGGACCCGGTTCCCGGCGACTCCCCCTTCTCCAACAGAGGTGACGCCTGATGTTCGATGTGATCGCTGCCGTCCTGGCCTGGTTCTACAGCGTGGTTCCCAGCTTCGGGCTGGCCATCACCCTGCTGACCGTCGTGGTGATGGTCGTCGTGACTCCGCTGACCCTCAAGGGCACGCGGTCGATGATCAAGATGCAGCACCTCCAGCCGGAGATGAAGAAGATCCAGACTCGGTTCAAGGGCGACCGGGAGGCCATGAACAAGGAGATGATGGCCTTCTACCAGGCCAACGGCATCAACCCGATGGGGGGGTGCCTACCCCTGTTCGTCCAGGCACCGGTGTTCATGGTGCTGTACCAGGTGCTCAGGGGCATGACGCGGCGGCTCTCCGACATGGGGGGAAACATCGGTTGGGTGGCCGGTCGTCTGGGTGCCGGGGAGACCCTGGCCGAGGTACCGGCCGATCCACAGACCTTCTACCCTGCCTACGTCGACTCGGGTTCGGAGCTCTTCGCCGACCTGAGCAACGAGACGGAGATGCTCTTCCTGGGCTTCGACCTCTCCCGGTCGGCGAGTTCAGCGCTGTCACAGAGCGTCCTGGCGGCGTTCCCCTACCTCGTCTTGATCCTCGTGGTGTTCCTCAGCGCCTGGGTCCAGCAGCGCCAGATCCGCGGACGGAACCCCGACGCTACGGTCAACCCACAGCAGCAGATGCTGATGAAGGTGATGCCGTTCATCCTGCCCGTCATCTCGTTCAACCTCGATGCGGCCCTGGTCCTCTACTTCGTGGTGTCGAACCTCTATCGGATCGGTCAGCAGGCCTACATCACCCGGACCCTGTACGGACCGGGCCATGGGACCGAGCTGGTCGTCCTCCCGGAGAAGCCGACTAAGGGTGAGAAGGGCTCATCAGAGGGTCCCAGTGCCGAGAAGGCGTTGAAGACCACCACGAAACCGCCCCAGGCGAGGCCCTCGTCTCCGTCAGCCCGACAGGGTCGGACCACGGCGGGTACAAATAGGAGTGATTCCCAAAAACGTGAAGAACCATCGGATGCGGATGATTCCGGTAGACGCGCTTCGCGTATCCGGAAGTCGGCTAAGCCAGCGGCCACGGTGAAGAAGAAGGATGGCCGTCGCCGGCGCAGGAAGGCGTCCGATGAGCCGAAGGAAACCGACAAACGGCCGCCGGCGGCCCGTGCACGCGGGGGACGTACCACTCCCCCGGGCACGGCTCGGGCGAGTGGCCCCAGGAAGAAGAAGAGGAGGAAGTGAGCCATGGAGTGGATCGAAACCACAGGCGTCTCACTCGATGAAGCGAAGGAACGGGCCCTGGATCGTCTGGGCGTGGCCGAGGACGATCTGGAGGTCGAGGTTCTGTCTGAGCCGACGCGCTCGATATTCGGCCTGAGGAAGTCCGAGGCCCGCCTGCGGGCCCGGGTTCGTCCTACCAGTCCCCGACCGAGGGTTGATCGGCGTGACCGCAACCGCCGTAATGACCGGAATGGTGGTCGGGGACGCCAAGCCGACGGTCGACAGGACCAGAAGGGTGGGCGCGGGTCCCAGGACTCGCGTCAGGGTGGATCGGACGATGTCGGCAAGGGTGGGAGAAACCGCCGTCGCCGGGGTAACGGTGACGGTCGTCAGGCCGACCGCCGGCAGGATCAGGTGACCGCGTCCGCCGGGCGTGATGGGGACGACGGTCATACGAGTGGGAGTCCGGACAAGGGCCGGGAGAAGGGTCGCCAATCGGCGGCCGGGGAGTCGTCGGCGAAGTCGGCGAATGGCAACGGCCGCAGGAGCGACCGGGAGAGGACTGAGGTGGAGGCCATGGATCTGCAGACACAGGCTGGGATCACCGAAGGGTTCGTGCAGGGTCTGCTCGACGCTATGGGTCTCGATGCCCGTGTGGAGAGCACCATCGAGGAGGATCGGCTCACGGTGGAGGCCCACGGTCTCAACCTGGGCCTGGCAATCGGACAGCGCGGGGAGACAGTCCGTGCCATCACGGAGCTTTCGAGGACCCTGGTCCAGCGGAGCTCGGACGGTCAGGCCGAGGGTTTTCTGGTGGTCGACATCGGTGGCTATCGTGAGCGGCGACGGTCGTTCCTGGCCGACTTCGCCAGGGTACAGGCCGAGGCCGTCCTCGAGGATGGACGGTCAAGGGCGATGGAGCCGATGAGTGCGGCAGACCGCAAGGTCATCCACGACACGGTGGGTGAGATCGACGGCCTGGCAACCATTTCAGAGGGAAGTGACGCCGACCGCCGGGTGGTCATCATGGTCGAGTCCGCCGGGTGACGACACCGGTCGAGGAGATCCTCGACGCTGCGGTCGCTGAGGGGTTCCTCACCCCCCTGGCGGCTGCCGAGGGGCCCGCGCACAGCGCGGGTTTCCTTCGTTTTGGGGCGCTGATCGAGACTGGGGCGGGTCCGGGGTCGAGAGCCGGCGACGGTGTCCAGGTGGAGCTGGATACCGGCGACGTCGCTGTCGATCTTGGTACCGGGGGAGGGGTCCCCGGGTTGGTGCTGGCTGCTCTGACGTCAAACAGATGGGTGCTGGTCGATCGAGGTGATCGGCGGTGCACGTTCCTCCGATGGGCCGTCCGAGAGTTGGGTCTGGGCGATCGCGTGGAGGTTCTGGCTGTCGACGCCGTGCAGGCGGCACGGGGCGGCCTACGCGGAAAGGCGGCACTGGTTACTGCCCGGGCGTTCGCGCCACCAGGCCCTACCGCCGAGTGTGCGGCACCGTTCCTCGCCACGGACGGGATCCTGGTGGTCAGTGAGCCGCCAGGTGATCAGGTCGACACGGTGGGTCGATGGGTACCCGATGCCCTCGACCAGCTCGGCATGGTGGACCTTGGAGGATGGCGATTCAGCGGGGCGGGATACAGGGCCATGCGGGCCACCAGGACCTGTCCGTCCCGTTTCCCGCGTCGATTCAGTCGTCAGCTGGCGGGTCCCCTGTTCTGACCAGTTGGGTGCACCGGTGTTCCACGTGGAACACCGGTGACATGCCCTGTAGGGGGTAAGGACCGATGTTCCACGTGGAACATGCAGGACTTTGCCTGGATGTCGTGTTCGGAACTCGCAGGCGAACGGCACGTGCAATTTCCGTTGTCGTCCACAGGATCCTTGCATTTGCCAACGGGCACTAGCATGATGCTCGGAATGTTCAGGAAGAACCGTCGTGCCCGCGTCATCGCTGTTGCCAACCAGAAGGGTGGCGTGGGAAAGACGACTACGACGATCAACCTGGGTGCGGCCATGGCTGAGTCTGACAAGCGGATTCTCGTCGTGGATCTGGACCCGCAGGCCAATGCGACGACCGGGCTGGGGATCTCCAACAGGGGCCTCCAGGCATCGATCTACGAGGTCATCCTTCAGCAGACGACGGTTGGTGAGGTCATCTGCACCACTGAGGTGCCAAACCTCGAGGTGGTACCCTCGAGCCTGGCGCTGGCAGGGGCTGAGATCGAGTTGGTGACGGCGTTTAGCCGTGAACACCGGCTTGAGCGGGCCCTGGAAACGGTTGCCGACGACTACGATGTCATCCTGATCGACTGTCCACCGGCCCTCGGCCTCCTGACCGTCAATGCCCTGGTCGCAGCCCAGGAGGTACTCGTGCCTATCCAGTGTGAGTACTATGCCCTGGAAGGGCTCGGCCAGTTGGTGGGCAACGTCGACCTCGTGAGGGCGAACCTAAATCCGGATCTCAAGATCTCCACCATCGCCCTGGTGATGTACGACGCCCGGACGAACTTGTCGGAGCAGGTTGCCGAGGAGGTTCGGACCTTCTTCGGTGACAAGGTGTGTCGACAGGTGATACCGAGGTCGGTTCGCCTCTCGGAGGCGCCGTCCTTTGGGCAGCCCATCACGGTGTTCGATCCAACCTGTCGGGGCGCGGTTGCCTACAGGCAGCTTGCGAAGGAGGTGCTGAGATGAAGAAGAGCGGACTTGGTAAGGGCCTGTCGGCCCTCATACCGGCGGCAGCAGACGACGCTGATGGCAGGTCAACTCCGGACGAGGTGTCGACTACGGCCAAAGCGCCGACCCCTGACATCAGGTTCGAGATGGTGTCGGTGGCCGATATCGAGCCGAATCGCTACCAGCCCCGTCGGGTGTTCGACGACGAGAGCATGGCCGAGTTGACTGCTTCCATCCAGGAGGTGGGGATACTCCAGCCCCTCCTGCTCCGGAAGGGAGGTGCGGGTTATCAGCTCGTGGCCGGTGAACGGCGTTGGCGGGCTGCTCGACGAGCAGGTCTGACCATGGTGCCCGCGGTGGTGAGGGAGGCCGAGGACCGCGACTCCCTGGAACAGGCGATCATCGAGAACCTCCATCGCGATGACCTGAACCCCCTGGAGGAGGCCGCCGCCTTCCACCGGCTGATGGACGAGTTCGGCCTCACACAGCATCAGGTGGCTGTCCGAGTGAGCCGGAGTCGACCGGCTGTCGCCAACAGCCTCCGGCTGCTCCACCTCCCAGATGGCGTCCAGCAGATGATCATGGACGGTCTGCTCTCCGCCGGCCACGCCAGGGCCCTTGCCGGGCTGGGTGATCGCCAGCTGCTCGAGCAGTTGGCCATGAGGGTTGTCGATGATGGGCTGTCGGTCCGTCAGACCGAGGAACTGGTCCGTTCTCTGGACGATGTTCAGGTTCCAGATCCGCAGTCGGTCGATCATCCGGTCGCGGAGCCTCGGGAGGCGGCGGCCCTGGAGGTCGAGCAGATCCTGAGCGACCGTCTCGACACCACCGTCCGGGTGCATACCCGGGGACGAAAGGGTCGGATCGTGGTCGAGTTCGCCGACCAGGACGACCTTCAACGGCTTTTCAGGCTTCTAGGAGGCTGACCCGGGCGGGGGTTGCGCCAACCGCCCCACGTACTCGAGTGTCAAGCCTCGACGATCGGCGGCCTGTCGGGTTCGGCGGCCGGATCGGCCACCCACCGGGTGATCGCAGTGGCCAGAGCGTCGGCGATTTCCGCAGTCGCCAGGACGACGACCGATGGTGGGGCCAACGTGCAGAGGACGGCGGGCATTCGCGTCCGTCGGAGGACTGGCACCCGTCGGCCTACACACCCGGTTGCCGGGACATCGGCGCTTCGAAGGGCATGATCGAGGCCGGCGGCACAATGGTGGGCGAGCCTGTAGCCACCCTCGCTCAGGAACCCGTTGGTGGCGAAGTAGTTGGACTGTGAATGGGAATGGTTCTCAATTCTTAACCCCAGGTACATCGCAGCTTCAAAGTCATTCGCAGTGGTGGCCTGGATCGTCTCGTCCGGGTGGTCGAGTACCAGGACGTGGGCTCCCCGGGCCCGCAGGATTCTGGCGAGTGCCGAGATCAGGGCACCGGAGTTCCCGAACTGTCCGATGGCCAGGCGCTGGCCGTGGAGGTCGGGGCTTCTCTGTCGCAGGCGGTCCAACTCCCGTACCTGTGCGACCGGGGTCCGACCAACTGCCCGACCCAGGAGCTGGCGGAGTCCAAGGACGGTCTCGGATCCGGCGATGCCATCGACCGCCAGGCCGACGTTCCGTTGGAAGTCGCTGAGTGCTCCGGCCGTGTCCGGGCCGAAGATCCCGTCGATCCGACCAGCATCGAATCCGAGGCTGCCGAGGCGGAGTTGGAGATCAGCCACGTCGTCGCCCCGAAACATCGGAGCGTGCAGGTAGAGATGACGATCCCCGAGCCGAACCCCTGCCTCCACGAGGGCAGCCTGGGTGGTCTCGTCGACCGTGCCATGTTCGTCCAGGCCGCGCTCGGCCTGGAAGGCCAGAAGCGCCCGGGTCGTGTCCGGCCCGAAGTGACCGTCGGACTCCTCGACGGCGTCGACCGGATGGCCGACCGCCAGCAGGCGGCGGTGGAGGTCCCGGACGGGAGCCCCCCGGTCGTCGGGTCGAACCGGCTCGGACACTGGCCGAACCGCCGGGTCGCGAGGTCGCCTAGAGGTAGTCGGCCAGTTCCTCGAGCAACTGGGGCTTGCCCTTGGCGCCCACCATGCGCTTCGCGGGCACGCCACCGTCGAACAGGATGAGCGTCGGGATGCTCATGACCTCGAAGCGACGGGCCAGGTCGGGTGCCTCGTCCACGTTGACCTTGGCGATCCGGATGGACCCGGCCTGCTCGGCTGCTATCTCCTCCAGGATCGGAGCGATCAGCTTGCAGGGGCCACACCACTCGGCCCAGAAGTCGACAAGGACGGGTTCTGGCGTTGCGCCGACCTCCTCGTCGAAGGTGGTCTCGGACAGGTTCGTGATGGTACCGGCCATGGGGGTCTCGTCTCTCGGAAGGATCTCGGTTGGCTATTTTCTATCCGCTCGCTGGCGGGAACGCGGCACGGACCGGTCCGACCGGCAGTCGGCACCGGACGGTCAGTCGCATCGACCCTCCAACCACCGCTCGGCATCGATGGCTGCCATGCAGCCGGATCCGGCCGCGGTGACGGCCTGTCGGTAGGTGTGGTCCTGGACGTCACCACAGGCGAACACGCCTTCGATGTTCGTCGTTGAGCGGTCGGCGCCGGTGACCAGGTAGCCGGCGTCGTCCATGTCGAGCTGGTCGGTGAACAGGTCGGTGTTGGGTCGATGGCCGATGGCGATGAAGACTCCGGTGACCGGTAGGTCCCGTTCCTCGCCGGTGACCGTGTCGCGCAGCGCCAGCGCCTCGACCTTGGTCCCACCGACCACGTCGACCACGACCGAGTTCCAGGCGAACTCGATCTTCGGGTTGTCGAAGGCCCGCTGTTGCATGATCTTCGAGGCCCGGAGTGTGTCCCGTCGATGGATCAGCGTCACCTTGGAGGCGAACTTCGTGAGGAAGCCCGCCTCTTCCATGGCGGAGTCACCGCCGCCCACCACGGCGATCTCCTGATCGCGGAAGAAGAAGCCGTCGCAGGTCGCGCAGGTCGATAGACCGTGTCCGATGAGGCGTTGTTCGGCCTCGAGGCCGAGCATCACGGATCGTGCGCCGGTGGACACGATGACGGCCTCGGCGGTGTAGGTGGGCTCGGCTGTGTCCGGGTCGCCGATCCAGATCGCGAAGGGGCGTGCCGAGAAGTCGGCGCGCGAAACCTTCAGGGTCACGATCTCGGCGCCGAACCGGGTCGCCTGGGCCCGCATATCGGCCATGAGCTGGGGTCCCATGATCCCCTCGGGGAAGCCGGGGTAGTTCTCGACATCGGTGGTCAGCATGAGCTGTCCGCCCGGCTGGTCGCTGTTGGATGAGGGCTCGCCCTCGATGACCAACGGCTTCAGGTTGGCGCGGGCCGCGTAGATCGCTGCGGTCAGGCCGGCAGGGCCGGATCCAATTATGACGACTTCGTGGTGGGCCACGTTCGCTCCTAGGGCGTTGGACGTGATGTCACAGGTCAGGGGGTTCGGCGGGACCAGAACCAGGTTCCGATGGCGCAGAGTGAGGCACCCAGCACCAGGTGGGCGGACCAGCTTTCCCCGGGGATGACGATGTCCAGGAGCCGGAACAGCCCTATGCCGACCAGGATCAGTGCGCCGATGGCGCAGAAGGCGACGAACACGCCGTGGACGACCGTCCGTATGACGGTGATAGCCGGTTGTGTGGTGACCGAACGGAGGCGCTCAACCGCGTCCACTACCCGGTCGATGGACGCCGTGGCCCAGTCGCGCCGTACGTCCGGCCCGTCTGCGGATGTCCCGCCAGGGGACGCCTCGGGATCGACCGGCGGGCTCATGTGGCGGATTCTACCGACGGGCACCCGGGGGCCGTCTCCGACCCGGCAGCGGGTCAGGCTCGGAGGGTGAAGCAGAGGCCGATCACGCCGGGCCCGCCGTGGCTGGCGACCACGGGTCCGATCACCCCGACCCGGGTGGCCAACGGGTCGACCAGTGGCGAGAGCATCCCGACCAGGTCGTCGATGTCATCGGCCTGGGCGTGCATGACCGACATGGTCTCGATCTCGTCGGCGTATTCGGCCACCTTGTCACGCAGCCAGGCCAGGGACTTCTTACGAGTGCGCTGCCTGCCCGCCTCCTCGACCACGCCGCTGCTGATGTCGATTAGCGGCTTGATCGCAAGGAGGCTTCCGAGCAGGGCCTGGGCGTTGCCGATCCGACCGCCCTTCTTGAGGTTCTCCAGGGTGTCGATGGCACCGAATACACGGGTTCTCTCCCGCATGGCCTCCATCAGGCCGACGATCTCGTCGGCCCCTGCTCCTCCGGCCGCGGCCTCCGCAGCGGCGAGGACCATCATCCCCAGGCCCGCGGTGACCGATCGACTGTCGACGACGCGCACGTCGCCATCGGTCTCGCGGGCGGCCAGCTCGGCCGACTCCATGGTGGCCGACAGCCCGCTGGACAGGTTGATGCAGACGATGGCGCTGGCCCCGTCGGCGAAGCGGCGGCGGAACACCTCCTGGAAGGCTCCCGGTGCCGGAGCCGCGGTCTGTGGCAGGTCCTCGCTGTCGGCCATCCGCCGGTAGAACTCGTCTATCGAGAGTTCCACGCTGTCCAGGAACACGTCGTCCCCGAATCGGATGCTGAGCGGTACCACGTCGATGCCAAGGGCCGTGGCCTCGTCGTGGGTCAGGTCGCTGGCGCTGTCGGTGACGATTCGAACGGTCATGTCGACTCCTCGGGTCGGCCGGAGCGTACCCGAGCAGCGCGGACCCACCAGATCGCCAGCACGACGATGGCGCCGACGAAGAGGAGCACCCCTACACCGGACAGGCTCGTGGTCCGGACCGTCAGATGGGCCGATCGGAGTTGGAGGAGTTGGGCGTCGTCAGGGGAGCGGACGGTGACCTGGAGTCGTGCGTCGCCAGAGGTACGCGCCTGCACCGGGATGGCGATCCTGTTGTTCCCGGGTGTCAGGACGACGGGGAGGACGGCGCCCTCGGGGAACTCCAGTCGCCCGTCGCTCTGCAGCACGAGGACTACCCGGGCGTCGGTGGACAGGCCGTTGTGCACGCTGAAGGGGATGTCGGCCCTGCGACCGGTGAGTCGGACGCTCTGGTCCGCCGGAGTCGTGAAGGCGCCGAGTACGTCGCTTACCGCGGTGTAGACCGCGGCCAGGTAGGCGTTCATGGTGTCGGTGTCCAGTTCGGCGGCCGCCGTCACCTCGAGGAGGTCGTTGAGTGCCGCAGCATCCGGATGGGGCCCGCCGAGGATCGCCGTGTAGGCCGCGACAGTGGTCTCGGCGAGGCTGCGGTCCGTCGCCCGGCGGGACATCGACGTGACGGCGTCCGGCCAGAGTTCGTAGGTGACCGCGGCGGCTGCGTCGGTGGCCAGGGCGGCGTCGAAGAGGTCCGGTAGGGGTGTGACCCGCAGGAACGGGGCCCCCTCCAGGGCTCCCAGCACGAGGTCCAGGGTGAGGGCGTCGATCGGGAGGCCGTCGGGCGCGGTCAGCACGGCGATCCTCGTCACCGTGGGATCGGACCACGCCAGCAGTGCCATGTCGGCCAGGAGGTGCTGGGCTGCCGAAACCGCACCCTGTGGATCGGTGAGGTGGCGGGCCAGGTCGGGATCGGCCACGAGGGCGGCGTGGGCGGATCCGTCACCGGCGACCAGCCGGGCGGGGAGTGTGCTCTCGGCCGAGGCTGCAGAGGGGCGGGGCTCGAGGTGGTCGGCCGAGACGATGAACCGCTCGGCCCCCAGTTGTCCCAGCAGGTCCAGGGTGGCCGGTACCGCCGTGGGCGGTAGGACGGCGATCGATCGGTCCGGGACCACGCCCAGTTGGTCCATGAGCACCCGGTCCCCATGGTCCAGGAGGTCACGGTGGACGTCCGGGCGTCCCGCCTGGCGCCACGCCTCGGGATCAGCGGTGACGAACGGTGAGGACTGGAGGCGGAACCCCGTCCCTTCGGTCCGGACCAGGTCTGCTAGGAGGCGGGCATGGTCCAGGTCGTCGGATCGGGCCAGGCCGAGCACTGTGGCTGGCGGAAGCCTGACGTCCATGGCGACGTCGGGGTGGCCGAGGGCTGCCCGGACCACGGCATCCATGTGGCGCACGGTGGCCCGGTCGGGTCGGAGTCGGCTATCGGGGCGGAGTGGGGGCGGACCCTCGACGGCGAGGGTGATCCCGACCAGGAGCGGCCGGTGGGCGGCCGCCTCGCCCACGGGCACGACGGGTAGGTGGACCAGGGGTGTGATGAGGCGGTCCAGGGCCGTGCCCCGGGCATCCAGCAGGGTCACGGTGAGCGGGTATACGCCGCCAGGTCGTGATTCGAGGCGACCCTCGGTGCCGACCTGTAGCACGAGCGATGCCACCCCGGCCGAGTTCAGGACGTTTGCGACTGCCATCTCCACCGGGTCCCCGAGGGGTTCGCCGAGCGTCCCTTCCCGGAGGGCGAGGAGCCCCCGTCGGTCGACGGTCCGATGGAGTTGGAGTCGCAGCGTGGTCTCGTCCGTGTTGCCGGTGATTCGAAGTTCGAGGGCCAGGTCACCGTCGTAGGCGATCCACGGGGACTGGGCGACGAGGGAGACGGTGGCCGAACCGGGCTCGGCCCCGGCCGGCGCTGTGACGGCCGTCAGGCCGGTTGCCACCACGACGGCGGCGATGATCCGGCGGATCATCGGTCCGTGGAGTACCGGAGCACGGTGAGGCCGCCGGGTCGTTCCTCGAAGCCGTGTCGTCGGTAGAGGGCGTGGGCCCTAGCGTTGTCGGTCTGGGTGTTGATCCACACGTCCCGGGTCCCGGCGTGTGCCAGCCACGACACGGCATCGGCGAGCAGGGCTGACCCGATGCCAATGTCGCCGTGGCCGGGATGGACGGCCAGCCGTTGGACGAACCCGCTGGTCGAGGTGCGTCCGGTGATGGCGTAGGCCACGATGCGCCCGTCGCTGCGGACGCAGCGCCGCCGGCTGACGTCGGTTGCCCCACAGGCCTCGGTGTAGGCGGCGGCGTCGAACTGCCAGATCGGGGTGAAGGTCGCGAAGGCCGCGGCGTCCACCTCCAGGACCTCGGGGATCCGAAACCGACCGATCCTGCGGATCCGATGAGTCGAATTGCCGACCTTTGCCGGATCGCCGGCCCGGAGGTACCGGTGCAGGAGGGCGAGACGTTCGTACGGTGTGAAGCCGGCGGCCACGAACGGGTGATGGTCTTCCTGTGCGATCGCTGCCGTGAGCACCGTGGCCACCCCTCGGTGGCCGAGCCGGTCGAGGAGGTCGCGGATCGTCTCCTCGTCGGGACCAGGGCCCCTGACGGTCACCACCTGGGCGGTGGAGGGGTCCCCACGCCAGGGGCTGATACGGAGCATGGTGTAGCGGCCGACCCGTTGGTATTCGACGTCGACCATCCCCGATGTGGCGCCACGAGCGCGACGGAGCCCCCGTTGGCCCCTACGGGCGTACTGGGAGGGCATCCGGACGTCGATGCTGCACAGGGTACGGCCCTGTCGCCGGCCGTCGTGGGCCGACGCAGCCAGGACGGGGCCGCCGGGCCCGGGGCCCGGGGCCGTCGGGCCCCGGGGGATACGCTCGCCGGGTGTCCGTCCTGCTGGTGACAGATGAGCGGTTCCTGGACCACCAACCGGGTCGTCGCCATCCCGAATGTCCTGCCCGCCTGACCGCCGTGTGGGAGGGCATCGACGCAGCCGGCCTGGGTGATGCAGTGGTGCGTCGGGCACCGGTGCCGGCCGATGACGGCGACCTCCTCCGGATCCACGGGACCGATCACGTGGATGCCCTCAGAGCCCTGGACGCCGCCGGCGGTGGACGGCTGGATCCCGACACGCGGATGGGCCCGGGCTCCTGGGCGGCGGCCCGCCTGGCGGCCGGTGCCGGCCTCGTGGCAATCGACGGGCTGCGCGACGGCGATGCCGAGGTGGCGTTCTGCGCCATCCGCCCCCCCGGACACCACGCCACCCCCACCCGGACCATGGGCTTCTGCCTGCTGAACAACGTGGCGGTCGCTGCTGCGGCCCTGGCCGATGCCGGCGAGCGGGTGGCCATAGTCGACATCGACGCGCACCACGGCAACGGCACCCAGGACGCCTTCGTCGCGGACGGGCGTGTCCTCTTCGTGTCCTGCCACCAGTGGCCGCTCTATCCCGGTACCGGTGCCGCAGACGAGATCGGGATCGGAGACGGCATGGGAACAACGATCAACGTGCCGCTCCCGGCCGGCGCCGCGGGCGACACCTACCGGCACGCCATGGATGTCGTGGTGGTGCCCGCCGTGGAACGGTTCGAACCTGACTGGGTCCTGGTCTCGGCCGGCTTCGACGCCCACAGGGCCGACCCGCTGACAGACCTGGGGCTGTCGGCCGGGGACTATGCCGACCTGATGGGCCGGCTCGTGGGGCTGGTTACGACGGGTCGCCTGGTCGCCTTCCTGGAAGGCGGCTATGACCTCGGGGCGCTGGCTGACTCGGCAGGGGCCCTGGTGGCCGCCGCGTTGGGTGTACGGCACAGGCCCGAGGCGACCACGGGCGATGGTCCGGGACGCGATGTCGTGGACGCCCAGGCTGCACGCCACGGGCTGGCATCGTGAGCGGGGACGGGGCGCC